>NZ_CAWUDI010000002.1:0-272197 GCF_963920925.1 Calothrix sp. CCY 0018
GCACGGTTCTGAAGGAGAGGTGCCCTGGATAATACCAGGCATCGACTCTAACAATCTAAAATCTAAAATCCAAAATTCCATAACTCCTAACTCCTAACTCCTAACTCCTAACTCCTAACTGTTTTACTATCGCAAGCAGTATTTTCGAGGGCGCGGTAGTATTAATAATATGGTTTATGATTTGCAACATTCGTTTACAAGTCTTAAAAGTAAAATTAGATGTATGGACTAATAAGCCGCTTGCTAGGATAGGAAAATATCTTGTGGAGTGCATTTTTTATGACCTCAGAAAGCGAAAACTGGTTAATTCTGGTAAATAGTTAATTGTAATTCAGCCCAAATAATGGGTTAATCGACCTGTTGCCGTGAAGATTATAGTGGTGTGGGGTGAAAAAAAGGTTTGTGATTTAATCTTTTTTTCTTGCATTAAAGGTAATGGCAATAAATTTAGATGTAGAGAGGGAATATAATTATCAAGTCCATAATGAATTGCCAATATTCTTGCTTGTGTTAAGAATACAGCCAGTGGCGGAAAGTTGCTAAGAACGGGCGTGCAGCTATAAAAAGCTAATATTCAGAACAATTGGACGAAGCAAGCTGGTATGAATGTTAATAACAGAAATTCCACTAGCCGTATTAAGGAGAATCAGGGCTTGGGTTACGAACGCTGGAAGCAAGACCTAAAAAATGACCTAATTGCTGGTTTGCTGGTAATAATTCCTTTAGCAACCACTATTTGGTTAACAGTTACTATTGCCATTTGGGTAATCGATTTTCTAACTCAAATACCCAAGCAACTCAATCCTTTTGAGGGGTTGCACCCTTTATTAATTAATGTATTAAATTTTGTGGTGGGGTTTACGGTACCGCTACTAAGTATTCTTTTAATTGGATTAATGGCTCGCAATATTGCGGGTAAATGGTTACTTGATTTTGGAGAGCGCTTATTACAAGCAATTCCTTTAGCCGGACAGATTTATAAAACCCTTAAGCAGCTTTTAGAAACGCTATTAAAAGATACTAACAATAAATTTCGTCGCGTAATTTTGGTCGAGTATCCGCGAGCCGGAATGTGGGCGATCGCCTTTGTTACGGGTAATATCAATAGCGATATTCAAGCCAAAATGCCCGAAGCAATGTTAAGCGTTTTTATTCCCACTACTCCTAATCCCACTACGGGATGGTATGCAGTGGTTCCGGAAAAAGATGTGGTTAACCTCTCAATGTCGATAGAAGAAGCGTTCAAAATATTGATATCTGGTGGCATCGTTTCTCAATCGGCTGTTTTACCTCCTCTGGAAATACCTAAAGAACGTAAAATAGAAACGCGAGAAAAAAAGCGGCAAGTAATTCCTGTTGAAGAAGCTTAATGTTTATTGTTGCCTCGCAGTACCTGGTTGCGTGGTATTTTGAGCAGTACTGATTAATTTTTATAGAAGTTAATTTTCTTTGACGCGAATAGCGGGCTTTGTAGAGAAAATTTCGATCTTCCGAATGGCTTATGGATTTAATACTTTACTTTACCTGGCGACTATAAGTCACGCGCCACTTGCTACAACGCGCTTATCCCGCGCAACGCAGTGGCTTGGCTACACAAGCCAAACCCGCCTGCGCGGGTTAAAAATTAATTAGTCCACGGAGGTGGACTTTGCCTGTGTAGTAGCGGTTTTAACCGCCAGATACTTTGAAAACATCCTCTTAGTTTCGCGTCAAAGTTAACTCTCACCTGAATTATATTAATACTGCTATGCAAGACCGTAAACCTCGTCAACCCCGTCAAATTGCTCGCGAACTAGCTTTGTTAAGCCTTTCTCAGTTACCTGTAAATCCCAAAAACTTAACAGAAGATCAACTTCCCGAATTAGTGCTGGGAACAGTACGTACTCTCAGAGGGGAGATAAAAGATTGTTTAGAAAATGCTTCTGAGGAACTAAGGAACAGTAACGACAAGCTTTTAACTAGCGAAACTCGCGCTGCCGATCTAAATACTTCTAGAACAATGCTCAAAGAAGCAATTGAATATACTAGGGCAGCAATTAATAGATTGGCTTATACGATAGATTTTCTGGAATTGGGTCAGGAATTAAATAAAAGATACAAAGAAATAAACGAATATGCTATTAAACTGGTGAGAAAAATTTCGTCAGAACGTGAGTTTCTAGATGAAAAAATATCTGTTGCTTTAGTAGATTGGCAAGTAAACCGACTTGCTCAAATCGACCGAGATATTCTTCGTATTGCTGTAGCTGATATGGAGTTTTTTGATATTGCTCCAAGAATAGCAATCAATGAAGCTGTAGAACTCGCCAAACGTTACAGTGGAGATGAAGGACATCGATTTATTAATGGTGTTTTACGCAAAATCACCGAGCAACAGGTTAAAGGATTTTAGATTTTGGATTTTAACAACGGATGCGTTTATGCAGGGATTTTGGATTAGGAGTTTTAAGTTAAGAGTTAGGAGTTAGGAATTTCTCCTTGTCTCCCCATCTCCCCATCTCCCCATCTTTCCACTCCTTCTGTGCTCTAATAATTAATTATTCATAATTATTTAAAAATTAAAAATATTTGCTGCAATGGTTTTTAATTGGTTTCGCCGTCAAAATAAAAAGTCTTCCGATGCTTCTTCCGAACAGAAGCAGGAACAAGAGATTGAACAAGTAAGTACACCATCAACGGAAGAATCCTCAACTCCAGAATCTCCTCCGGCTCAAACGGAAGATTTGCTGGCTTTTGCTAAAGCTGCTTACAAAAATATTCAAGATAAGCAACAAACAACTGAGGTAAGTACTGAAGTTGAAGAAACATCTGAAGAAATTACCGAATCTCCCCAAGAAGCAACTGAAGTAGTTTCCCAATCTGAAGAAGTTGTAGAAGAAAGTACAGAGCCTCAACCAGAAGAAACTACCGATACTGTATCGGAAGTGGAAACATCAGATGCTATTGTTACTGGGGAAGATGTAATATCTGAAGTCAAAACAGAAGTCGAAACAGAAGAAATATCCGAGCCAGCAGCACCGCTGTCTTTCTTAGAAAGAGCCAGAGCCGAACGAGAAGCTAGGCAGGAAAGACTGGTTGCGAGTGCAATAGAAGTACCGGACACTTCCAAGGTAGAGCAGCCAGCAGCGGTATTAAGCGATACTAGCGAACCAGTTCAAGAAACAACCGAACTTCCATTTGATGAAGGCTTTTTATGGTCTACGGAAGTCCTCGCAGCACAAGGTAGACGTGCCGAAGATGTATCAATTGAAGAAATTAACTGGCTGAAAAAGCTGCGGCAAGGTTTAGATAAAACTCGTCGTAGTGTAGTTAACCAGCTGAAAGCGATTGTTGGTAAAGGGCCGCTTAATGCAGACGCGGTAGATGAAATCGAAGCTTTATTACTGCAAGCCGATGTAGGTATAAAAGCTACTGATTACATTATTAATGCTTTGCAGGAAAAACTCCGTCAAGAAGCTTTACCACCTGAAGAAGGTATTGCTTATTTGAAGAAAATTCTGCGGGATATTTTAGATAAACCGCTGTTAGAATCTCCTGAATCCGCTGTTTTTACTCCAGATAAAGACAGTTTCAATATTTGGTTGATGACTGGGGTAAATGGTGCAGGTAAAACTACTACCATCGGTAAAATAGCTCATCTGGCGAATAAATCTGGTTATAAATGTTTGATTGGCGCAGCTGATACCTTCCGAGCCGCAGCAGTGCAGCAGGTAAAGGTTTGGGGAGAAAGAAGCGGCGTTGAAGTAATTGCAAACCCAGGGAAAAATACAGATCCAGCAGCAGTTGTGTTTGATGCGATCGCCGCTGCTCAATCGCGAAATACTGAATTATTACTAGTAGATACCGCAGGTAGATTGCAGAATAAGAAAAATTTAATGGACGAACTAAGTAAAATCCGGCGAATAATTAAGAAAAAAGCTCCGGATGCCAAAGTAGAATCACTGTTGGTTCTAGACGCTACATTAGGTCAAAATGGATTGCGACAAGCGGAAGTATTTTCTCAAGCTGCCGAACTTAGTGGCGTAGTTTTGACAAAACTAGATGGAACTGCCAAAGGAGGAGTTGCTCTTGCGGTGGTACAACAGCTAGGTTTACCGATTCGCTTTATCGGGGCTGGTGAAGGTATGGAAGATTTACGTCCTTTTTCCAGTTACGAATTTGTGGAAGCATTGCTCAGCGGTTAAGCAGGTATTAGTTACCGGAGTTTAATCGGTTATACAAAGCAATAATCCATATAAAGGCTTACGCAGGATAAATCTAATAAAGGCGTAAGTCTTTGTTTTGCGAGGTATTTATTCAAAAGAAAACAAAATTTTTCTGAGAAGAATTGGGAATTATTCCACTTATATGTTATCTTCCCTCACAGATGGGGGAAAGATATTTATACGCTTTTGAGCTATAGGAAAATTTTACACTTGTGAAATAGTTGCTTCGCCGCTATACCTACAAACATATTCTGAGGAGGAAACACAAGATAAAAACGTGATGATTCAATAAAATATCTCGACTGAGTTTTAATTTGAAGGTCTTGGGGTATACTTTCCCGCTTATTTGATACGTAATTTTGTTCTCCTAAATCATACTGTTGATAACATCTTAATTGATTGATTTACCTGCATAATATTATTGAGTAAGTCTCTCACCCATAAAGGCTATGACCCCATATTGTACATACCTAAATTAGCGTTCAAAAACTGCATATAGCCGTAATAGTTTAAGATGTATATTTTTTACGTCCGAAGGTATATGATTTGAGAATCAAGTTATGAAAAGATTAAAAACTTGTGATGAGATCGGAATATTCTTAGCGGTAGGTAAATTGGTATTAAACTCCAAACCCATGCAAGGAAGAAATCTATACAAATTAACAAAACAAATCAAACAAGAAAATAGTTATAAAATTTACTCTAATTGTCTTTCTACTCTTGCTAAACTTGTAAACCTTGTCTCAATATGGTTTAGCATTACTTCGACATTGTTTGATCGATCAATTATCTGCTAACCGTCAAATTATAAAGAGCAATATAATACAATCGCCTGTGTCTCAACTGCCTTCCCAACCAGCACAAAGTAATAGCAGTGCCCCAAAAGATGTCACTCCAGTGGTGGCACTCAAAGAACTTGTGGCACGGCTGCATCGGGAGCAGAATAAAATCCAAGATTTACTCTCGTCTTTAGGATTTGCTCTGCGGAGTTTCAATAACTTAAATCAGTTTTTGGAACTAATACCGCTGATGGCAACTAGAGTAACGGATGCCGATGGTAGCGCCTTGTTTCTCTACAAACCAAATGGTCAAGTTCGATTAGAACAGCTACATTGGCAAGATAGCCGCCAGCGCAAAAATATACGTAAGGCGTTAGAAGCACTCAGCAGTCAAATTTCTCTACCAACAAACACTACACCCTTAGCAACCGCGACTGGGATGTTAGATGCTCATATGCATCGTTGTTTGGGGCCAGATATGCAAGCTTTTGGTACTGCAATTTTGGTTAAACACAAGGAACGTGGGTGGCTCTACGTTTTAAGCAGGGACCCCGAATATACCTGGACGGAAACTAGACAAAAGTTAGTACGCTTAGTAGCCGATCAAACGGCAGTTGCCATTGAAAATGATGAATTGGGAGTAGAATTACGTAAGAAAGAACGTCTCGACCAAGAATTAGAAATTGGTGCAGAAATCCAGCGGCGACTTTTGCCCCGTCAATGTCCAGATATTCCCGGTGTAGCTTTAGCCGCCAGATGTAAACCAGCAAATCATGTCGGGGGAGACTATTACGATTTTATCCCCACGAATCATAATTTGATCGTTAAAGGGAAAGGTACGGATGATAGCGAAGCCAATCGCTGGGCTATGGTTATCGGGGATGTGATGGGTAAAGGCGTACCTGCCGGTTTAATTATGACGATGATGCGAGGAATGTTACGGGGTGAGGTATTGCACTTAAATTCTCCAGCCCGAATTCTGCAAAACTTGAATCGAGTCATGTATGCAGATTTGGATAATTCCAGTCGCTTTATTACTTTATTTTATTCGGAATACGACCCACAAAAACGGCTTTTATCTTACAGCAATGCCGCACACAATCCTCCTTTATGGTGGCACGCTGCAACCAAAACCGTCAGCAGATTGGATACCAATGGAATGCTGATTGGCTTAGAAGCCAACAGTCAGTACGAAAACGGTCAGGTATACTTAGAACCGGGGGATACAATTATTTATTACACTGACGGATTAACCGATGCAGCTTCCCCTTCCGGCGAGCGTTTCGACGAAGAAAACCTAATTATTGCCTTTAATAACGCTTGCAAGCATTACAAAGATCCACAAGAAATACTTGATTGTCTATTTAACACAATTAAGCAATTCATCGGTTCGGAGAGACAAAACAACGATGATATGACTTTAGTTGTTTTGCAAGCACGATGAAGGTTCGTAGTAAGGACTTAAGTCCTTACTACAAACCTAACAACTAATTAAAACACTACTGTTTTACCTTCATGAAGCACGTCTTCTTTTGTATAGGAAACGCCATCAATTTTGATACCTTGTTTATCAAGTAAGGTAATTGTACCGCCTTTATCTTTTAGAGAAATACCGTTATTAACTAAAGGCACTTGCAGTACTTCCCCTGGATCGATCGCGCCATCTAGATGATGCTTGCGTTTGTCGTAATCGGTAAGCGCCCATCCACTTAAATCAACCGTTACTGTTGAGGTATTAATTAAAGTTACCGTTTCAGTGTTGCGGTTGCTACCTACTGGATTAACTAAAGCAGCCAAAATGCGAACATCCGCAGTACTAGCAGCAAGTAACGAGTCTAATCTGTCACCATTTTTATCGTCAGTGTGGAAAGATTGCGATTGGAAAGTTAAGAAAATACCAACCCACTGCTGGCGGTTTGGATAGTGAATTAATAAACCACCATCTTGCCAAACTCCGTTATCTTTTTGGAATTTACCTACACTACCTTGATTCATGTGGATGTCATGAATACCGTTACCGGGAACAAAATCAAAATACTTGTCCTTAATATCATTTTCCGGTCCCCATTTTTCACCAAAAGCGTAGATAACAGCGTCTTCGCTACTTTGCGATCGCCCTACATATAGTTCAATTAATTCGTTTAAATCGTTATCGGGGCCAGGAACATCATGAGGTAATGGTTTCATCTGTGTTGTATCGAACATATTACCTCGAACGTAGTCCAAAGCTAGTCCGCCGGGTTTTCGATCTAAGTGATTAAACCCGTAATCCAACTTAACTAACTCTTGAGTAATTGGATGTGCAAAATTATCGTCTACAAGATAAAGTAATTCCGAAGGGCTGAGTTTTGATTTTACATTGATAGCAATACGATGCTTTTCTCCATTAGTATCGATAAGTACCTGGTAATGGGGATTATTACCAGAACCTAATTTTCTATCAACTGCGTTACCTTTGAGAACACCGTAATTTTTTAACGCCATAATAGATGTCTCCTGATGACCTGATTTTATTAACTAATTGGGTAGATGAGATGCAGAAGTATCAGTTATAACACCTAATTTTTTATACAACCAGTTTTCAGAAGATTTTTTGCGATTGGTAGATTTACTCATTCGATTGCATCCAAATCTACCTGGGGTTCAAACAAGACGGCTAATAGCACAAGTCATCTAAAGATGACTAAAAAATTTATAGTCTTATAAAATACAAAGCTTATTTAACAAACAACTTTTCCCAGAAAGTTTTCATCAAACAGCTAATTCCAACAAACCCGGATAACCGTAAGAATTCTCAGCTTGCAAAGGAAAAATATCATAACGACTGAATACAACATCGGCTGTCACGTGAAGATTATTTTGTAAATCACAATCTTCGCCGAAAGCTTCTAATCCAATACTCCACCATTTATTGCCATTGATTTCTACGTCGGTAAGTTCTAAACTACAGCCGTTATCTACACCTCCATCACTAGAAACAGCTTGTGCTTTTTTACCTACGACTTGATAAAGCTGCGAATAACGAACTTTTCCGACTTTTACCCAGACGGGATTATCACCAATTTGTTGAAGAGAAAAACTTTCTTCACTAGAATCCGAACAACGCCACTTCTTCCATTTTTCAACATTACCTGCCACTACAGAACTAAATTGCATCGCGGTTTTTTCTAAATAACGCCATTTGATTTCTAATCCTCCCTGACGCAATTTAATCCCTAAATAATCGCATCCAGGGGTGTAAAGATATATATCTTCTCTTTTTTCAGGTAATTTTGTGGATGATAATAAGCAACTGTGCTTAAACCAAGATTCAATATTTTCGGGAATATTACCCAAGTTAAACCAGCGAACTTCGTAAGTTGTCAACATACGTGGGACAATAAAACGAGAAATTACCCTTACGGGGAGCATTATTTCCAGCTATTCAGGAACCAGAACCAATGTGGAAACGAATTTCAATTACTTTATTTTTAGTATTTAGCTTGTGCCTGACTAATATGGGTACAGCAGCAGCCGCTGCACTTAACAGTTATATAGACTCAACCGATGGCTATCAATTCCTATATCCTACTGGTTGGGTGGAAGTAGACATAAATAACGGCCCCGATGTTGTTTTTCATGATTTTATCCAAACAACTGAAAATGTTTCCGTAGTAATGAGTCCGGTTCCCTCAAATCAAACTTTAACAGAATTGGGTACTCCTACAGAAGTCGGATATAAGTTGGGAAAAAATGCTCTTGCTCCCGAAGGTTCCAATCGTACAGCAGAATTAGTTAACGCCGAACAAACCCAAGGCGAAGACGGTAAAACCTATTATTTCTTAGAATATCTAGTAAAATTTCCTAACAACCGAGAGCGTCACAATCTTGCTAGCGTCGCCGTCAGTCGCGGTAAGCTATTCACCTTCAACGCTTCTGTACCCCAAAGACGTTGGAATCGCATGAAACGAATGATTAAAGATTCCGTAGGTTCTTTCCGCGTCGATTAATTAATTGGGAATTGGGCATTGGGCATTGGGCATTTTTAATTCATAACTCCTAACTCATAACTCATAACCGATTTCCCCTTGTCCCCTTGTCTCCCCCTCTCCCTTTAAAAACATGGGTACTCCAACTTTTGTCCTTGCTTCTGCTTCAACAGCGCGTCGTCGTTTGCTGCAAAATGCTGGAATTCAACCTTTTGTTTATGCGAGCAATTTTGATGAGTCGCAGATTCAAGTTGATAATCCAGCGGAATTAGTGGAAACTCTGGCTTTACGAAAGGCTGAAACTGTAGCGCCACATTTTCAAACTGCTTTAATTATGGGTTGCGATTCGGTTTTGGCTATTAATGGCGAAATTCACGGTAAACCTGCGAATCCAGAAGAAGCACGTCAGCGCTGGCTGATGATGCGCGGTAATTGCGGCGAACTTTTTACCGGACACGTTTTTATTGACAATACACAAAGTCGTAGTTTAATCAAGCATCAAGTTACAAAAGTTTATTTTGCTTCGGTTAGCGAGAAAGAAATAAATGCTTATGTTGCTACCGAAGAACCATTAAAATGTGCTGGTGCTTTTGCACTAGAAGGTAAAGGTGCGGTTTTTGTGGAGAAAATCGAAGGTTGTCATAGTAACGTAATTGGTTTGAGTATGCCGTTGTTGCGGATAATGTTGTTGGAGATGGGGTATTCTATTACTGATTTTTGGAGATAAGACGAATATTAAAATAACCCTAATTTGTTTAGGGGACTATGCGTAAGTCCTAAAAAAAGATAATTTGGAAATTTAGGATTATCTTTCTTAATCATTAATGCTCCCTATTATTTCCACAATTCCTTTACGTCAAATGGCTTCTGGTGATGTTTTATCGCTACAAGTTTACAAATTTATCGGTGCGAATCCGGGCAAAAAAGTTTACATTCAATCGAATCTTCATGGTGCGGAAATTGTGGGGAATGCTGTTATACACCAGCTAATTGAGTTTTTATGGATGTTGGATAATACAGATTTAATTGGAGAAATCTGGCTGCTTCCTGCTTGTAATCCTATGGGAACTAATCAACGCTCTCATCATTTTTCTTCTGGTAGATATTGTGCTTATGAAGCGAAGGATTGGAATCGTATTTTTTGGGATTATGAAAAAAATATATATAAAAATAATAAAAACAAGGAAAATCAATTATTAGCATTCGCTCGATCTCAACTTGATTTAGATTTAGAGCAGATTAGAAATAATTTTTTATATGCAATCAAGCAGCAATTTGTCAAGATTTTAGATGATATTAACTCTGAGTGTGGGGTACCCTATACCGATAAATTTAGCTACAAACTACAATCCCTGAGCTTAAATGCAGATTACTTGATCGATATTCATAGTTCGACAAATCAAGGCTTAGACTATCTTTACTACTTTCGCGATCGCGAAGAAAGCGCTAAATTTTTCCTGCTCGATTTTGGTATTTTATTAGATGAATATGACGGAGATGCTTTCGACGAAGCTTTTATTAAACCTTGGTTGGCGTTAGAAGAGTGTTTTTTTCAGTTAGGTAAAACGGTAAAATTTGATGTGGAAGCTTGGACGCTTGAACTAGGTAGAGGAATGGAAATGATTCCCGATTCGGTTTCAAAAGGCGTTCGAGGGATAAAAAATTATTTAAAACAAAAAGGTGTATTAGCTGAAGATTTTAAATTAGATGATTTTCCACCAAAAAATAATCAAATGAGTTTTAAAACCAAAAGTAAAGCAACAAAATATTATGCAACCGTTGGTGGAATGATTAACTCAAGAATTGCCCTTGGTGCGGAAGTAAAAGTAGGAGAACAACTTTATCAGATTCTTAGTTTTAATAAACAAGGTAAATTACCTACGACGGTAGATATTTTTGCTAGTCAAGATGGATTTGTTTACGATGTTTCTGCGAATCAAGCTGTAAATGAAGGTGAGTTTGTATTAGGAATTATTTAAAATTGGGAAATGGGGAATGGGGCATTGTACTTCTTGTTCCCAGGTTCAACCTGGGAACGCAATTTGCGAGGCTCTGCCTCAACCTATTGCACGAGGCAGCAAAATTAATATCATGATTCAGCAATGCCCAAATTCTTATAGCGTCTGTTACAACAACTGAACTGATTTGCTCGAATCTCTACTTACAAGCTCTTTTTCCATTTGCCTTCGTAATAGAGAAAGCATCGAATTCTCCCCCTTCAAACTCACCTGTTACAGTTGCTATTTGGCCAGCTTTGATGTGACGAGCCGTATTATCTCCACAGATATCATAAGAATCAACTGTAATAGAACGTTTCCCAGTATTCAACTGAAATCCGTCCTCCCAAACTCGGGCAATTCTACCAGAAAAGGTAGCACTTCGAGCCTGAGCAATCGCACCATTAGAAAGAATTACGACGCTTAAAAAGGCAAAACTTGCAACCACTGATTTCATAGTTCAATCCTTTGATCTTGTCGAAAGGTTAATAATTAATACAATTTAATATTGACTTGATTACAGCATAAGAATAATACCGACTTTCTATCATTTGCATAGATATTAGCCATGACCACGCTATAAATCTCAAATAATCTCAGCAACAAAAGGTTTAGACTATCTTGACCAAAATCGTCTAAACTCAAAATGTCCGCATCTGCAAACACCCCATGCCTCGCTGGTTTAATATTGCTGGTCCATGCCAAGACGATATCCACTATATGCTATCTCCGACAACACGATTGCCGGATTTGGAGGAGCTAATTCAACAGCGTAGTTATTTTGTAGTTCACGCACCGCGACAAACGGGTAAAACAACCGCCATGCTATCGCTAGCACAACAACTTACCGCAAGTGAACGTTACACTGCTGTAATGGTGTCAGCAGAAGTGGGTAGTGCCTTTAATAATGATGTGGGTGCGGCAGAATTAGCAATTGTAGGAACTTGGTACGATACAATTTCGATCCGATTGCCCGATGAATTGCAACCACCCGTGAGCTATCAATGGCAGAAAGAAGAATCAGGACGCAGAATTCGAGCTTTTTTACAGACTTGGGCAAAGGCTTCAACGAAACCTCTAGTAATATTTATCGATGAAATTGATTCCCTACAAAACGAAACTTTAATTTCAGTTTTACGACAATTACGGGATGGTTTTCCCAATCGTCCAGAGAATTTTCCTTCATCGTTGGGTTTAATTGGTTTACGAGATGTGCGCGATTATAAGGTTGCATCCGGTGGTAGCGATCGATTAAATACATCTAGTCCTTTTAATATCAAAGTCAGTTCCATCACCTTAAGAAATTTCAACGCCTCCGAGGTGCAAGAATTATACCAACAACATACGCAAGAAACGGGACAAATTTTTACACCCGAAGCCACCGCAACAGCCTTCGATCTAACTCAAGGACAACCTTGGTTAGTGAATGCATTAGCTAAGGAAGTTGTGGAAAAAATGGTTAAGGATAGAAGTATTGCTATTACCAAAGAGCATATTTTACAAGCCAAGGAAATATTAATTGCTCGTCGAGACACCCATCTTGATAGTTTAGCCGAACGCCTACGGGAACCAAGGATAAAAGCGATTATTGAACCAATGTTAGCGGGTTTGGAATTGGGGAATATACCCAACGACGATATTCAATTTGTAATTGATTTGGGTTTGTGCAAAATGCATCCTCAAGGTGGATTAACAATTGCCAATCCAATTTATCGCGAGGTTTTGCCCAGGGTATTAACGGTGACACCAATGGCTTCCCTACCAATGATTGCACCAACTTGGTTAAACCCAGAAGGGGAATTAAATAAAGATGCTTTACTCGAAGCTTTTATCAAGTTTTGGCGACAGCATGGAGAACCATTATTAGGTACTACTGGATACCACGAAATTGCGCCACACTTAGTATTAATGGCTTTCTTACATCGCGTTGTCAATGGTGGTGGAACGTTGGAACGGGAATACGCAATTGGTAGTGACAGAATGGATTTATGCTTAAGGTATGGTTCTACTATTCTTGGTATTGAATTAAAAGTATGGCGTGAAAAGAAGCGTGACCCCCAAACCGAAGGAATTGAGCAATTAGAATCCTATTTAGCCCGTTTGGGATTAAATGAAGGTTGGTTACTTGTATTTGATCGACGTAAAAATGCATTACCAATTGAAGAACGTTTGTCTACGCAGGTTGTTGTGACAGAAAATCAACGTTCTATTACTGTTATCCGAGCATAAATAAAGTTAAAATATTCATCAAATAATCTTGTCAAATACAACTTATCTTCCATTCCTGATTAAGAAAATAAAATCATTGATAATTGTTTTAAGTGAATAGTATTCAAAATAACAACATTTCTATTCCTGGTGAAGCTTTGATTCCCCAGGCTCCTCCCGGATTTAAATCGGGTTTTATCGGTATTATCGGTCGTCCGAATGTCGGTAAATCTACTTTGATGAATCAATTGGTTGGTCAAAAGATTGCGATTACCTCACCAGTAGCTCAAACTACGCGGAATCGATTGCGCGGTATTTTAACTACACCAGAAGCACAACTGATTTTTGTAGATACACCAGGAATTCATAAACCCCATCATCGGTTGGGGGAAGTTTTGGTGACGAATGCTAAAATCGCGATCGAATCTGTTGATGTTTTATTATTTGTAGTTGACGGTAGTACTGTTTGCGGTGGTGGTGATAAATATATTGCTTCATTACTCGAACGTACCACTACGCCGATAATTTTAGGTATCAATAAAATTGATAGTCAGCCTGAAGATTTTGAGTTGATAGATCAAAGTTACTTAGAGTTAGCCCAGGTTGGAGAATGGCAAACGGCAAAATTTTCTGCTAAAACCAGCGATGGGCTACCAGAAGTACAAGGATCGTTAATAGAACATTTAGAACCTGGGCCATATTATTATCCACCAGATTTAGTTACCGACCAACCGGAGCGCTTCATTATGGGTGAACTAATTCGAGAACAGATTTTGCTGTTAACTCGCGAAGAAGTTCCCCATTCAGTAGCCGTGAGCATCGATTTAGTAGAAGAAACACCTAAATTAACCCGCGTGCTGGCAACAATCAACGTCGAACGCGATTCTCAAAAAGGTATTTTAATTGGGAAAGGCGGAGGAATGCTTAAATCTATTGGCAGCGCCGCCAGAGAACAAATTCAAAAGCTAATTGCAGGCAAAGTTTATTTAGAATTATTCGTCAGAGTACAAGCAAAATGGCGACATTCGCGGATTAGGTTAGCGGAATTAGGCTATCGGGTAGAAGAGTGATGGGCATGGGGGCATTGGGGATTGGGAATGGGATTTTAGATTTTAGATTTTGGATTTTAGATTAAAAGGGTTAAGAGTTAGGAATTATGAGTTAGGAGTAGGCATTAGAAATTTCTACCCCCTCTACCCCCTCTAGGGCGTGTTTTCAAACTATAACCACAATAAAATTAACGCGATAGCCCTAAAGGGCGACGCTTCGCGTATCGTCAACATGGCAGTATAATTTTGAGCAAGCTTTTCGTATCGCGTCGCGATACGTCGAAACTGTTTGATTCGATTAATAGCACGCTCTACAAGGTTACGTTGACGGTAGATTTCTCGGTTAAATGAACCGCGACGCGGTTGAGTAGATAATAAGAGGGATAGTAAGACGGATACCACGACGACGTAGATAATTACGGATTCGACGACCCGTGTAACCTTTGTCTCCAACCAGTCTTAAGGGGCGAATGCGCGGACGACCTCGCCCAGAACGCTTTACAGCACCTTGTTCCATCAGTTGTTCAAGAAAAAGTGACTCGTTGCGCTGACCTGGACTGAGAAGAAAAGTTATCGGTTTACCTTTACCCTCACATCGTATGTGTATTTTTGTACTGAATCCACCACGAGAACGACCTAGTTTTTCTTCTTTTTCACCCCCTTTTTTCCGCCTGCGGCGTGTTGATGGGCACGTATAACAGTACCATCTACGTAGTGAACTTCCCAATCAATCAAACCTTGTTTATCGGCGTTTTCTTGTAGATTTTCTAGTATTTGCTTCCAAACTCCAGCTTGGAGCCATCGGTAAAACCTTGTTGCAACACTCTCCCACTTTCCATAATATTCAGGTAAGTCTCGCCAAGGTGCCCCTGTTCTTAATATCCACAGAATTCCGTTAATAATTCTACGATATTCATGAATACACCCTGCGATCGCACAACTTTTTAGGATATAACAGAATTAGACTTTGGCACGTTTCGAGCAAGAAACCGGGAGCAAAGTACTATTCTGTCCGCAGAATCGAGCGTGTCTTTAGACCATCGAGTGTCAAACTTCCGCCCATTTCCGCAACAAGTTAGCATGAGTTTTACTGATTAAGTCAAACTCTGCCGTTTTACCGTATTTCTGAAACATAATTTGTTTGGCTGTATCTAAGTCAAATAAAATCTCGCGTTCGGATGGTTCGCGAACAAAGCTTTGTACCCAACTTACTGCTGCTAAACGTTTACCTGTCTCTACTGTTTCAACTCGATGTAGGGTTGTAGAAGGATATACGATCGCTGAGCCAGCTTCCAATTTAAAAGCTTGTTCTCCCAAGCTTGTGTCAATAACTAATTCCCCTCCTTTGTAACTTGAAGGAGAATTGAGGAATAAGGTGAACGACACATCAGAGCGTATCGGTTTTTCACCACCCATTATCGCGTTATCGGTGTGAGAGCCGTAGTACATACCGGCTTGATAACAGCTGAAAAGAATCGGACGAATAATTTTTGGTTTAACTGCTGCTTGGAATAGTCTGTTACGTTTGAGCGCTTTGATTGCAATAATTCTTAACTCCTGACTAGCTTCAGCATTCCCAGATAATTGAGTATTATTTTTGACTTCTTTAGCAAACCATCCCGCAGTTAACTTACCGTCAACAAACTCTACATTTTTAAGCTTTGAACTAATTACATCTAATTCTTCCGCAGTTAAGACATTTTCTATAGCAAGAATCATCGGATTTTAGATTTTGGATTTTGACAACGGATGCGTTTCTTTTGGATTTTGGATTAAGGGTAGAAGTTGGAAGTTAGGAGTTTGGAGTTTGGAATATTTCCCCTTGTCCCCTTTTCTCCTTGTCTTTCCATCCCCCCCAATCTCTCCATCAAAATGGGGCAAGATATAGGCGCTTTTCTCACCTTTACCTTGCCCTTGGCAAGTTAATCTATAAAAAGTAAATGTTATAGAAGTTTAGCCTTCTCCACCTTCTCCGCCTTCTCCACCTTCTCCACCTTCGGTACCTTCAGCACCCGGTGTCGCTTCTGGAGCAGCAGGGGTAATTTCTTCAACTTCAGGGGTGGTACCTTCGCCACCTTCGGGGGCTTCACCTTGGGTACAAGCGGTGATGCTGCTTGCCATACCTAATGCAAGAAATAAAGCAATTGTTTTTGAACGCATTTTCACACTCCTCACTCTTTATTAATCTTTAATCGTTGCTTATCTTACTGCACCCCATTTCTCGACGGTTAGTCAATATAAATTGATCGGTCGAGAATTAACGCTTCTTAATCGGAAGCTAATTGCAAATAATTGTAGCTTGTATCTGCGATCGCAACAATAATTTTAAACTACAACATAATATTTTGGTATGGTTAAAATTTTTCTACGTTCTATATCGGCTCAAATGCTTATATGATATTATTATGTTAAAAGTTTTTTATTGTTCGGTCGTGCTTTTAAGATAGTGCAGTCGGTCGGATTAATTTTTAGTATTAATACAGGTTTATTGAGAATTATTCAGAAAAATCCCGATAGTAAGGATGCCTCAGTAACTTCAGTTCTGAGAGGAAAAACGTCGCGAGTGGTTTTAACCACCGTGGAATTTGAATACTGGTTTTTAAATGCATATAATCCGCTTGTTCCAGCAAACCTCTTTAAGTCCCTTCAAGCACCATTACTAAGATGACTTGGTTTTACCCAACTACTAAACAAATAGTCTTACAGTGTGGAGACAGTGCGTTGCGGAGGTTCCCGCAGTACGTAGCAACTGTCGTTCCGAACTGGGGAAGTTACGGCGCGTGTTTACTGAAACTAGGCTGAAAATTATCAAGACAAAATAGTCACAAAAAAAGTAATGGTGATTAATAATAAATTAATCTTGAGTGATGCAAATAGCTAATGTTTTTTCTAAAAGGAATTATCGGATAATTCCCATTTTATTGGGTTTATGGCTAATTTTTGATTTAGTCTCTCGTGTGGGAGCAGAATTTCTTTGGTTTGATAAAGTCGGGTATTTATCAGAGTTTATATTGCGTTTGATGACGCAGTTTGGGTTGTGGGCGATCGCCTTTTTTACTTCCATCTGTTTTTTGCTGGGTAATTTGGCTATAGCTAAGAACTTTCAACACCCTTCTTCAGGTTATATAAATCAACAGTTAAGCGGAAAAGAAACAAGAAATTTTTTCTCTTCTCCTACTTTTATCGATAAACCAGTAACTCCTGCGTACCGTTATGGATTTAGGTTGCGCTGGCTTTTACCGACGATTTTAGGATTGACTGTTTTAGTAGCCACAATAGTACTTTTTTACAGTCAGCAAACTTTAAATGTCTGGTATCCCGACATAAAATTACCTTCCGAAGCGCTGCCATTTCCATTTTGGTTGCAGTTAATCTTGAATGTAATTGGTTTGCGGCAATTTGTAATTTCGATTTTGCAGCTAATTGTACTCACGGTTGTGACTGCGGCAATTTTTATTCGCTACGAATTTTGGTTAAAGGCGATCGCTTCCTTTGTAAGCTTGCTTTTAGGTTTCTTGGTATCGGCACGCTGGATAAATGTCTTAGAATATTTCCGCGCCACTAGCTTTGATAATAAGGAACCTTTATTTAATCGCGATATTAGCTTTTATGTATTTTCGCTGCCGATTTGGGAACTATTACAATTTTGGCTGTTAGGACTATTTGGCTTGGGTATAGCTGCCGTAGCATTGACTTATTTACGTTCGGCTAACAGCTTGAGTGAAGGAAAGTTTCCCGGTTTTACCGTAAAGCAACGACTTCATCTCGATGCTTTGGGTTGCTTGACGATGTTAGCTATAGCTTTACGTTATTGGCTGTTACGGTATCAACTTTTGTATTCGGTATTGGGGGTAAACTACGGTGCTAGCTATACAGATGTAAAAGTATTGCTACCTATTTATACCGGCTTAAGTTTTTTAGCTTTAGGAATTGCAGCTTATTTACTATTGCGAACTTTAGATTTATACAAAAGAAAAAACGAAAGCATAAAACGCTCTCCTTACCCGCGTCAACTGGTTTATGTGTCGGCATTCTTCCTGGTAATGGCGACTGTTGCCGTGGGCTTTCTACCTACAGTGGTGCAAAAATTAGTCGTACAGCCCAACGAAATCACTCGCGAAAGACCTTATATAGAACGTACAATCGAGCTTACCCGCAAAGCATTTAATTTAGACACCATCGATGCAAGTACTTTTAATCCTCAAAATAATCTTACGGCTTCCGACTTGCGAGAAAACGACTTAACTATAGGAAATATTCGTTTGTGGGATTCACGTCCACTTTTACGAAGTAACCGTCAATTACAACAAATACGACCTTATTATAAGTTCCCAGATGCAGATATTGACCGTTATACTCTCAAGCGCAGTCTTAAATCCCAAGCATCTTTTAAACAGCAAACTATCATCGCTGCCAGAGAGCTTGACTACAATGATGTTCCCGATGCAGCAAAAACTTGGGTAAACAAACATTTAGTTTATACGCATGGCTACGGTTTTACCCTCAGCCCCGTAAACCAAGTTGCCCCCGGCGGACTACCTTATTACTACATTAAAGATATTGGCGTTGAAAATTCCGGAAATCAAGCTTCTTTATCAATATCGAATGCAGAAATCCGAGCCAGTATTCCCGTTGCAAATCCGCGAATTTATTTTGGAGAAATCGCCAATACCTATGTAATGACGGGGACAAAAACTCAAGAGTTTGATTATCCCAGCGGAAATGAAAACGAATTTAACGTTTACGATGGACAAGGTGGAATTCCCATCGGCTCAGCTTTTAGACGCTTGCTGTTTGCCCAGTATCTTAAAGATTGGCAAATGCTGCTAACCCGCAATTTTACACCACAAACTAAGGTAATTTTCCGCCGTAATATAAAAGAAAGGATAAAAACCATAGCTCCTTTTTTACGTTTTGATCGCGATCCCTATTTAGTTGCAGCCGATGGCAAAGGAACAACTATCGACGATAAACCAACATATTTGTATTGGATAATTGACGCTTATACAACTAGCAACCGTTATCCTTATTCCGATCCAGGTAAAAATAAATTTAATTACATCCGCAACTCTGTCAAAATTGTTGTTGATGCTTACAACGGTGATGTGAGCTTTTACATTGCCGATCCAACAGATCCAATTATTAATACATTAGGGAAAATTTTCCCGTCGATGTTCAAACCTCTATCGGAATTACCCGTAACTCTTCGTAGTCATATCCGCTACCCATTAGACTATTTCGGCGTTCAATCAGAACGCTTGCTGGCTTATCATATGACAGATCCCCAGGTGTTCTACAATCGAGAAGATTTGTGGCAGATTCCTACGGAAATTTACGGTACCGAACAGCAACAGGTGGAACCTTATTACTTAATTACAAAATTGCCTACCGCTCAAAAAGAAGAATTTATTTTATTACGGCCTTTTACTCCCACCCAACGAAGAAACTTAATCGCTTGGTTAGCTGCTCGTTCCGATGGTCAACAATATGGTAAATTAGTGCTTTACGAATTCCCCAAACAGGAATTGGTTTACGGTATTCAACAAATAGAAGCTTTGATTAACCAAAAGCCAGAGATTTCCGAACAAATCACCTTATGGAATCGCGAAGGCTCCAGAGTAGTTCAAGGAAATTTATTGGTAATACCTATAGAACAATCGCTTCTTTACGTCGAACCCATATATCTAGAAGCAGAAGAAAACAGTTTACCGACTTTAGTTAGAGTTATTGTCGCTTACGACAACGAGATTGTCATGGAAAATACTTTAGAAGATGCTCTAGAGTCTATTTTTGATGCGGATGAAATTACAACTCCTGTTTTTACTCCAGAAGTACAACCGCAACTACCCGTACCTTAACCCATTTGCTATGCACATATGAACGGCACCGGACTTACGCAGAAATAACGTAATCTCTACAAGTGCTGGAAATTTGCTCAAATGTAAGCCGTAGTACTCCGCCACATTAATTTTTATGGGTTTGTAGTAGCTTCTGTCGCTACGGTTATTTTTTTGTGCCCTAATTTCTGTGCGATTGAAGCGAGAGTGTATGCTCGCATCTTCTTATAGATTGGTTAATAGATTTCCAATTCTCCATAAAATACAATTTCAATAATAGGGTTAAAAGTAAATTGTCAACAATGCCTAACACTTAGAACTGAAAATATGCTTTATATAAGCGTTTGAAGACTATTAAAAAATGTTAAACAATATTAAATAATGCATAGTTATCTGAATAAAGGTACTTATAAGTATTGAAACGCCACAAATGAGCTTTTCTTGTTTAATATACATAAGTCATAAAAATCACAAATCTCTTTCTTTAGGAATAGAGATAGAGTCTTTAATACCCTTTTAGAGGGATATCGAAATGAGAGTAAAGATGCCAGAATTGTTAAGAATGTTTTAGAAGTTTGTACGTTACACGAAAAATTCACCGTGTAGGGCTGCTCGATAATATTTGGTTTTACCAACCGATTTTAAATACTTATTTTTTAATTACTTCTAATTTAATTTAAAATTTCTTATAACTAAGGTACTTATTAAAGTTACCGTTTTAATCGTAATTAGATAACTAGTTGCGCGACATTTTAGGATGTGACTTTCAATCAAGGAGAGTTCTAATTTGATCGGTGTTATAAAGAGTAGATTTTCTCAATTATAGAAAACATAATTTCTGCTCTTATTGGAATTATTGACTTGACTATAATCAACGTTCTATGAATATTTTTCATACAATCTTTTTTATCCTCAAATTCAGCTAAATGTAAACAAATCAGAGAAATTTATTTTTTATTGCACAAATAAAACTGAAATTCTTTTGTGTTAAAAGTAAATTAATAACATTGTTTTTACTGCTTGCTTTTAAGCTGTAAATCAATTACTTTAGTTTTAGTTAGATAGGTGTCTAAATAAGTTATAGTAAAAAATGAAAAATGAGAAATTGCAAAACCTACTGCGTTTTTTCAAAGCGTTAGCAGATGAAAGTAGGCTAAAGATAATTGGTATTCTAGCGAATCAGGAGTGCAGCGTAGAAGAATTAGCAGTGTTATTAGAATTAAAAGAACCGACAATCTCTCATCATTTAACGAAGCTAAAACAGCTTGAATTGGTCAGAATGCGTCCTGAAGGCAATACTCACTTTTATCAATTAGATAAAAAGCTTTTGCAAACCATGAGTAAAGAAGTATTTTATCCAGAAAAAATATCTTCTTTAGCTGATGACGTTAATCTTCAATCTTGGCAAATGAAAGTGTTGAATACTTATATAGGAGATTTTGAAAATCCTGAATCCGTACAATACGTCAGAGAAATTCCTAATAGCAGTAAGAAACGCTTAACGGTTCTCAAATGGGTAATCGACAAATTTGAATTGGGAGTAGAATATCCGCAGGATAAACTCGATGAAATTCTTAAACGTTATTACCCAGATTTCGAGACTTTACGAAAAGCATTGATCGATAGTCGGTTGATGCAGGAAAATAATGGAATGTATTGGAGAAGCTGAACCTGCAAATACATTTGATGCTCGATTGTAAGGAGATTTTCTAGTAGCTAGCAGAGAAGGGACAAAGTACATCAACTACTGACTCCCATTCTCTCAATTAGATCATTTCTTTGTATGCAGGCTTGATACAACTCAAGAATAATGGAAGTAGGAACTAGGGAAAAGATTTGCGCGTTTTATAGTCTCATTACTTTTTCAAGCTTCGTTTTTGTTTGTGGACTAATAGTTATTGGCGATACCGGGGCGTGAGCTTAGTCTAACGACTCACTGCGTGTATCGCCCTCCGGGCGACACAAGCCTTACTCGCGGCACGACCCGTTAGGGTAACGCTTAACGCTAAAACAATCCTGATTTTGACAGAAAAGCGCTACTGTAAAATATATTAAGTTAGTATAAGTTTTTATGCTTTTTTATAAATATTCTTTGCGTAGTAATATTAAGTACTTATGAAGGTTAGGTATTTGTATGGTCAAGGAAAGATGATTTTATGAAAGCGATAAATATATAAGTGAGGATTTCATCAAAATTACATAAAAATATATTCATATACTCATTAAGTTGTTATTAACAAGCAATTTTCCTTTACAGGTAAAAATAATGTTTAAGAAAGTAGTGCTACCAACCGTTGCAGTTTCAGGGATGATATTTGCTGGTTTTGCCACGTTTTTAGCTCAGTACGGTTCCGAACGCATACAAGTTCGAGTAGATAATCAAAACTTGTTTTACGGTGAAGTAAAAGATATTGTTTCTCCCCAAATAGGAGTAGCATTAGGTTTAACGCTTGGTGTGGCAAGTGTTGCAGTAATTGGATATAGCAAATCTGCAACTAAAGTAGAGTTGTTAGAGAAGCGATTATCATCTATTAAAAAAGCAATATCGGATAAAGATGCTCAAATTGAAGAATTAAGAAACGATCCAAAAATTAATAATGTAGAATTTGTTGATTTTGGCAGACGTTGATAATTAATAGGGAATAGAAAAAACTAAATATCGTATTTACGCAAAGCCCCCCTTAGAAAAGGGGGGTTGGGGGGATCTAAACGTTTGGAATGCTTAATATATTGTTGCGATTGCGTAAGTCCTATTTTTGTGAAACTTGTTATTTTACAATTTTGGTTGTTTGAGATAGCGCTGGTAATCGTTCAAATCTTCTACCACTTTGTTGGTAAGGAAATACATACCCAACAGATTAAAAAAAGCCATTGCAAAAAAGGTAGCGTCACCGAAATCAATTACCGATTGAGGCTTGGCGATCGCACCAATGAATGTGGCACCCACAAATAATATTCTGTATACAATCACACTACGCTCGCTGAAGAGATATTCCCAAGCCCGCTCGGCGTAATAACTCCAGGAAATCATCGTGGAGAAAGCGAATAAAAATACTGATATGGAAAGTAATATGGGGAACCATCCAATTACCGTACCGAATGCTTTAGAAGTTAAGGTTGCACCTTCACCAGCTTTTCTTATTGCTTCAAATTCGGGATTGTTGTAAACGCCGGTAATTACAATTACTAAAGCAGTCATATTACAAATCACTACTGTATCGATGAATGGTTCCAAAAGTGCCACTAAACCTTCTTTGATTGGTCGATCTGTTCTGGCTGCGGAGTGAGCGATCGCAGCCGAACCAACTCCGGCTTCGTTGGAAAAGGTGGAACGTCTAAAACCTTGAACGATGACACCAATAACTCCTCCTTCTACTGCTTCGGGGCTGAAGGCTTGACTGAAGATACTACCAATAGCAGCGGGAATTTGAGTAAAGTTAATTAAAAGAATCCATAATGCCGCAACTACATAAAGCACGCACATTACTGGCACTATAGTTCCTGCAACTTGTCCGATACGGTGGATACCGCCAATAATTACCAAACCCACCAAAATAGCCAGAATTAAACCGTAAACCCAAGGATATATGGGAAATATTTCTCTAACTGCACCATAGGATTGGCTGACTTGAATCATGTTTGCAGCACCGAAAGCAGCGAAGACGGTGCAAATAGAAAATAGAATTGATAAAACTTTACCAAATGGTGCTAAACCAATTTCTGCGAATCCTCTAGAAAGATAATACATCGGTCCCCCGGCAACCCTACCATCGGGTTTAATGATGCGATATTTTTGACCGAGAGTACATTCAACCATCTTACTCGACATACCCAGTAAACCACCGATAGTCATCCATAAAGTTGCACCGGGGCCACCTACGCTAATTGCGATCGCAACCCCAGCAATGTTACCAAGTCCGACGGTTGCCGACAAAGCAGTAGCTAAAGCCTGGAAATGAGAAACTTCCCCTGGTGCATTCGGATCGTCGTGTTTTCCGCGAACGATATCAATCGCGTGTCCGAACATTCGGAAATTAACAAACCCCATGCGAACAGTAAAGAAAACTGCCCCGAAAATTAACCATAAAACTATCAGGGGAAAACCACCGATGCTGAAAAACAGCACATCAAATATTGCCTTCACAAATCCAGCAAAAGCTGCGTCAAGGGATTTGATGAAAGGTTCCCCAGCAGCTTCATCCTGAGCTAAAGCCGCAGTCGGAATCAAACAGAATATTAAAGTTAATAACCATTGACGCTTTGATAATGACTTCCGCATTTAATCCCATTCTCCATTAATGATTTCTTTTGACTATACTTTGTTATTCAGGGATACTACCTTAAGGAATATGTTTTATACAAAATTTGAATTTACATAAGCGTCATTTAACAAGTCAGTATTTTTCTAGTTAAGATTTTTTTGACTCCGCCACGATATGCAATATTAAGGGCAATATAACGATTTTTAGTTTTGTAAAATATAATGCATCACCTCTCTCCTCCTTAAAGAAGGGCTGTATTTTTGCAAGTTTCATCGGAGCCGGTATTTGAACGATAAAATCATCAGCATATTAACCGTATTGATCGGCGGAGGACGGTATAATTGTTAACTCTTATCTGTTGAATGGGAAAACTTATAAAATCAAGAATGTTAATTATTAATTTTTGTTAATCCCTTATCTCAAGACAAGCATCATGGAACTGCGAGACAAAATTCATAGATTAATCGAGCAATTGAGTGAAAATGAGCTAAAAACGACTTGGGAGACAGTTTACAGTCTACATTGTGACTTTGAGATCAAAAAGGCAATACAGGAAATCTTGAATTCCCAGCAACCGTGGGATTTCTTAACTTACGATGAAGCGATGCGGTATTTGGAGGAATGAGGAGACAAGGGGATGGGGAGACAAGGGGATGGGGAATTTTAACCTTTAACCTTAATTCAGCCCACGCAGGTGGTGAACCCACCCCCGTGCGCGGGTTCCCCGCGTTGAGGGGAGTGGTGTTAGCGTAGCGTCTCCGGAGGAGATACCCGGAGGGGCGGAGGGGCTTCGTAACTGTAGCCCCAGCCTTCTAGGCTGCGGGTGAGAAGGGCGCAGCCTCATACAGAATTGGTATAACAACTAACAACAATAAGCGCGTGAAGTTAGAACTGAGATACGCACGGTCATTTTTAAAAGATGTAAAGGAATTAGATTTAGTAGCTAAAAAGCGGGTGTTGGATTTTGTGTTTGTGGAGTTTGCATTTTCTGAGAATTTGCACTCGCTGCCTCAATTGCGTCAAATTGATGAGTCGGGCATCTTTCACCGTTTTACCTTGGATAATTATTTGGTTGGAATTGAGATAAAAGGCGAAATTGTGAAATTTTTGCGAGTCATACCTATGCCAGATGTTTGAGGAGAGCAGTTGTGTAAACAGTTAAAACTGTATAAGTTGACAAGGTATTAATGGAACCTTAGCTTAAACTTGTTTGTGACAATAACGTGACTTGAGATTTCCCCTTATGGATGCTACGGCACTTTGGCAACGATACCAGAAATGGCTATATTTCCATGAAGGACTGGGTTTTTACCTAGACGTTAGCCGGATGGGCTTTGATGATGATTTTGTTGCGAAGCTGGAGCCTTCATTTGATAAGGCTTTCGCGGATATGGCAGAATTGGAAAAAGGTGCGATCGCAAATCCAGATGAACAGCGGATGGTTGGACATTATTGGCTGCGAAATCCCGATTTGGCTCCGACACCGGAGTTAACCCAAGAAATTGTCAACAATATTGAGAAAATCGAAGTCTTTGCGGAGAAAATCCACACGGGTGCGATTCATCCTCCCAAAGCTGCTCGCTTCACCGATATCATCTCGATTGGGATTGGTGGTTCAGCACTCGGACCTCAATTTGTGGCTCAAGCCTTGGCTACAGATTATCCACCTTTGGCAATTCACTTCATTGATAATTCCGATCCCGCAGGTATTGATCGCGTATTAACTACCGTGCGAAACCGTCTTTCTAGTACTTTGGTATTGGTGATTTCCAAATCTGGAGGAACACCCGAACCGCGTAACGGCATGATGGAAGTCAAGAAAGCTTATGCTGGGCAAAACTTGGACTTCGCACAATATGCGATCGCGATTACGATGCCTGGTAGTAAGCTAAGCAAGATTGGAGAATCGGAAGGCTGGCTGGCGCATTTTGCCATGTACGATTGGGTGGGTGGTCGTACTTCCGAAATGTCGGCTGTAGGGCTTGTACCGGCGGCACTGCAAGGCATTGACATTGGTCAAATGCTAAACGGTGCTAAAGAGATGGATGACGCAACTCGCGTTCCAGAACTCAGAAATAATCCGGCTGCACTCTTAGCTTTGTCTTGGTACCATGCCGGCAACGGAAAGGGTGAAAAGGACATGGTTGTTCTTCCTTATAAAGACAGCCTACTTTTATTCAGCCGCTATCTGCAACAGTTGGTAATGGAATCCTTGGGTAAGGAAAAGGATTTGGATGGTAATATTGTCCACCAAGGAATTGCAGTTTACGGTAACAAAGGCTCAACCGACCAACACGCATACGTTCAGCAGTTGCGCGATGGGGTAGCGAACTTCTTCCTAACCTTCATTGAAGTTTTAGAAGATAGAAAAGGTTCCTCTTTAGAAATTGAGCCGGGAACTACATCCGGCGATTATCTTTCCGGTTTTCTCCAAGGTACCAGAAAAGCTCTTTACGACAACCAACGCGATTCGATCACAGTAAGCATTCCCCAAGTTAACCCCCGAACCGTTGGTGCATTAATAGCTTTATACGAACGCGCTGTAGGTTTCTACGCCAGTTTGGTGAACGTTAACGCTTATCATCAACCGGGTGTAGAAGCAGGTAAAAAAGCGGCAGCAGCTATTTTGGAAGTGCAGCAAAAAGTAGTATCCGTTCTACAAGCAGAAGAAAATCCACTTTCTTTGGAAGAAATAGCCCAAAAAGCAGATGCAACCGAGCAAATAGAGTCAATTTACATCATATTGCGTCACCTTCATGCCAACGGACGCGGTGTAGTAATAGACGGTAATTTTGGACAACCCAGCAGTTTAAAATTCTCTATTGGCAAATAAATTGGCTAAAAAGCTATAGGTAAATACCATATTTTGGTAATTTTTGTTGCATCCGCAACATTTTTTTATTTAAGAGCATCTTAGATTGAACGTACTATTCAATTTTTAGGATGCTTTTTTAGCAACATTATTTATGAGTAATATTAGGGGAATCGAAATCCGTTATTTGGAATCTATCAAAGCAGGGACAACCCAATTTTTCACTCCTCAAGCCAGCGACGAAACCATGTTGGTAGAGATTCCAGCCAATACAGTAGAAGATTTATTCGTACATAAATCGCAAACCGATCAATTGCTAGTAGTTAAAGGTCGATTTGTACTAGTTACTTTAATTAATAAACAATATCAGTACATTCCATTAAGTGAAGAATACCCAGCAGTAGTAACAATTCCACCAGGAGTTCTGCACGGGGCAATTAATGTTAATTCAGAACCTTGCGTAGTAGTAAACGCCGTACTGCGTCATAGAGAAGCGCAAGAAATCGATTACGTTACCCGTAAAAAACCATTTCCTTATGACTTAGAAGCAGCACAAGCCGCTTGGAGTAATTTTGAAACAATGAAGAGATAGTTGGTAGTTGGTAATTGGTAATTTGTAGTTGGTAGTTGGTAGGTTGGGTTAGGCGCACGAAGAATAATGATTTTAACCAATAATTAATATTGCGCTGTAACCCAACATTTCATTATCGGAATTCACAGTATTTTTATTTATTCAGTTGGTAGGTTGGGTTAAGCGCACTAGAAACTGATGGTTTTAGCAAATAATTAATATTGCGCTGTAACCCAACATTTAATTATCGGAATTCACAGTATTTTTATTTATTCAGTTGGCAGATGTTGGGTTACGATTGTTACATAGATTATCGTGATGAATCACAAATTATTTTCCTGTCTAACCCAACCTACAAATTATTAACTAATCCGATAAATCGCGGAGAAAGTAGAATTTCTCGCCTTTCCAATCATCACCTTTGATTCTTCCCAAGTAACCCGTCGAAGATGAAGAAAGTTCGATTAAAATTTCGTGCATTTCCTTTATTTGTAAAGGCTGCGGTGGTTGAGAACCAAAATAAGCACCATGTAAAGCCTCTACACCAGTAGAATCCATATTGGAGTTTTGTAGATAATCTTTTACTAATTGAACCAGGTGCGATCGCAACTGTATATCTTGTTCTATTTTGCTGATATAGCTATTAACTTTATCTTCTGCTAAACCAAAGGGCTTCTGCTGCAAACATTCCTTTAATTCTAATAAATTGACGCAACCTTGATAATGCGATTGCAATTCAACAAGTTTCTCTAGAGTTTCTGGAGTAATTACGTTCATTTGATTATTTTGTGTAGTTAACAGAGCATATGCAAGTAAGCGAGCCACTGGCTAGAATTACTCTAACGCTCTCACATTCATCACTTCAGTAATTTGATTAATCCAAGCTAAGCCTGAATTAAAATAATTTACTGTGTTTATACTTAATAGTTACCTTTAACCAGCATCAGCACCAGTATAGTTTTGATGAAACTTATTTAGCTTTTGGAAAATTACTGAAATATTTCTATAGAAATTATTAATTTTTTTTGATTTTTAAGTATATTTAGCAGTTTATTCTTCACCTAAGTTGCTAAATCGCGCAAAAAGTAGAATTTATCGCTTTTCCAATCGGTACCTTTATTTCTTCCCAGATAACCCGTTAAAGGTGAAGAAAGCTCTATTAAAATTTCGTACATTTCTTCACGACTTAAGGATTTAGGTGGATTTGAATACCCATACGCTCCATAAAGAGTTGCAACTTCGATGTTTTTATCTCCGGTGTTTTCTTTATGCTTTTTCACTATTTGAATTAAGTGCGATCGCAATTTGATTTCTGTTTCAACAATTACTATATATTTTTCAACTTCCGCATCAGATTGACCAGCTTTTAAGAATTCTTGAAGTTTAAATAAATCTATTGAGTTAGGATATTTGCTTTGCAGCTTAACGAGTTTTTCTAGTGTTTCGGGATTAATCACAGCCATATCATGTACTTTTGCAGCGTCTTGAAGTTGTGTTGTCAGTTTACCGGGACCAATAATTAATTTAGTTGCTTGCTTTAATAATTCTGGACTTTTTAAACGCAGTGTTCCTAAGTTTAAAAGCTGTACTGCTGTATCGTTAGGAATTTTTTTACCTGATTTACATTCTCCAACTAATGGGTAAGGATGAGAACAAAAAACATCTACACCACCAGCACCACCTTTATGAAAATAATCAACAGTAAATCCTAAAAATTCCAAACTTTGGCGAACTATATTTTCAAAATCTGTTCCAGCGTGGTAATTAGTTTTGTCTTTATCTTCTTCCTTAGTGCGGTTTCCTAATGCTGCAATTTCGTTAGTCCAATCTAAATTTGGGTTTTCTAGCTGCTTATTTTTTTGAGTATTCCAACCTAAGAGAGTGTGAATGTTTTCTTCTAATTCCTTTGCAGCAACGTTGTTTAAGCTTAAAGGTGATAAAACGTTTAATAATTCTTCTAATTCTGGATGCGCTGGTGGTTCGAGTTTTTCTAACTGACGCTTGCGAGTAGCGAAGATGTTATCAGGTAATACTGGGTTTGTATCGGAAACTGTCAAAGAATTAGGTAAGCCGATGAATTTTCCTAACTTCTTTGATTCTACTTTCAGCGATACTTCATAAGGCTGAGATAATTTATAGACACGTAAATAACTTAAAAAAATATGCTGTTGTTGATGCAGTATTTTATCTAATGCTTCTTGCGTCCATATTGTCAATTGGGATAATTTTTCTACATATTGGCTTTCATCAAAAATTTGGCTTAATTCACATTGAGCATAAGCTTGAATTAAAACTTTTTCTTCTGTAGATAAAGGAAGTTGTAATTGTTCGTCTTCAGGGATTAAGCTTAATTGCTTTGATTGAATGAAAACCGGTTGAAAATTAGATTGTTTACTGATGTTTTGAGCAACAGGTAAAAAAATTGAACAATAATATTTATCTATCGGAATTGGAACAGATAATAAATTGCTTGGATAAAGCGCAAATTTCTGTCCGGGACGAATAAACATCTTAGGAATAGCAACAATAATTCGTCCTTTAATTAAAGCTGCAATATCGGCAGCAGGTAGACACAATGCTGTTGAAATCGGAAGCAGCGAAGTCATATTTAGTTAGCTAGAGATAAGTTTAAGTCAATATCATCAGCATTGCTATCAACACTTTGAGGAATACTAATTGGTAAATCATCATCAGTTAAATCCTCTGGTTGTTCTCCTGATGGTTCGCTGAGTATTTCTCTAACTAAAGCATTATTAATTGCTATTTGCTCTTGCTTGATAAAGTCAAAAATTTGCTCCTCAGTCAATTCATAACTTTCGCAGCTACGCATTACAAACCAAATAGCCAAAAGAGGTTTAATATCTTGGCTTTGCAGCATTACCCATTCTCCACCTTGCTCGTGCAAAAGTTTTTTCAAGCATTCATTGGGTACTGATGCCTTGGGATTAATCTTTTTAGAGCGAACTAAACAACCACGAGTAATATCAAATTCTTCATATTTAATTAGTCTTCTTAAAGCTGCTCCTATATAGGCTCCACTGGATTGCTGAATGACATCAACACCAATTTTTACTTTGTTGTCATTGCCAATAATTTTGAAATCAAGATATCCTCTATCTGCTGCATTAGCTTGAATATCTTGGACAGCTTCAACCTTTATTCCTTCTAATTTTTCACCCACTAAACTTGAGAATGCGAATCTGAGTGAATTAGAAATTGCATTATTATCTTCCATTAATTCATCAATAGAAGCTTCAAGATTTCCTAACTCGTTTTGATAATATTCTTTTACTGGATTCGATTTACTTGGTAAATTATCAAAGTTTTCTGCACACCATTTCAAAATTGACCTTACAGTCGGTTTGCTCTTACCAAATTCTCTCAGTTTTGTTTCATTAAATGGATAAACCGGATGTGGTGGAGTAACTTGATTTTCTTGATAAAATACTTTCAACCATTGACTTACAATCGCTACAACATCATCAGAATTAAGATTATTTAATTTCAACGGTTGTTTATCTAACTGCTCGCTGAGTAATCTATCCATGACAGCTTCAGCATCTGGTAAAGCCCTAATTTGATGTATCCAGGTTGGAGGATACATTGCTAAGAGGAAAACACCGCGTTTCAAGCTGTTGTATAAATCTTTGACTAAATTTGCAACTATTTGCGCTAAGACAAAGCCATATTCATTAACTTCTACATTATCTAATTCATCAAAGCAAATTACTGGGACTTTATAATCGCTGACAATATCTAAAATCTGGCGAACAGTCTTTAATCCTTCTGCTTCCTTATCTTTTTTTTCAGAATTAGGTAATCCCATTACTTCTGCTTGTTGCTGAGTTAGTTCTAATCCAGATAGCCAATAATTTGCATAGTTATTGTGGACAGAAGATAGCGTCCATAAAATAGCTTTCACTAAATAAGGATTAGTAATTTCAGGCTTCTTTTGCAAGACAATTTCAGTTAATTTATCAATAAAATTAGTTGAGTATTTTTGCAACCATTTTGGATAAATGCCGTTAATGTACTGTTGCGGTGTATAGTTCCATTCTCGAACTTCATTAATTAAAGCCGCTGCAATTTCTTGCCACTGCATAACGTTTTTACTACCGTGCGCTCTCAAGCTAGAAGCGACAGTTTGCAGAAATTCGTATTTAATCTGGTTTAGATTATCATACTTACCCATATAGATAAAAAAGGCATTATCTTCTGTCTGCAAACGATGTCGAATTCTACTAATAATATGGGTTTTACCAACTCCTTTTTCAGCAGTAATCGTAATACCTACAGTTTCGCGCTCTCCTTTACTAACTTTTTCTACTGCATCAAAAACAGCATTGGAAGCATGGGCGTTAATGGTAGGTACATCGGGAAAACTTTTTCCCCATACTTGTGATGAGCGGACAACAATATGTCCTGCAAAGGGGTTTTTATTTTGAATGAGTTCGTCAATCGGAGATGTGTTAGCAATCATCTTTTTAAAATGTAATAAGTGAAGTTAGGAGTGAAGAGAATAATTTTGAACTTGATTAACTTGATTTAATTTTGTAATTTGGAAGCATAGCAACGCAATCCATCTAATTCCGTAGTGATGGAATCTTCGATTTTGTCGGGAGCGCTGTCTTCTACACTGCCACCTTCAAGTTGAAAAATATCCTCAGCTTGCATCTCTAAAAGCCACTCACTAAACTGCTTGCGAGAAAGGCGATCGCCAATTTTTCTCCTAATTCTATAAATTGGTACTAAGTTATCTAAGTTGTAGTCGCTGTTAAGTTGTTCGTAAACTTGCAAAGCTAGTTGTTTAAATTCGTCGTAAGATGCAATATTGCTTTTTGAATCGGTTTTGCTAACGATATTTTCTGAAGCTGTAGCGCAATCCTTATTTACTGTATTGATTCCACAATTCATTTCGTGAATCCACTTGAGCAAAGCATTCGCAGCCCAAGTTCCCACAATTGTCCCTTCAAATGTAAAATCGGTACTTTTCAAATTTTCATCTAATACCTCTAAACCTTTAGGCAATTCCAGAGAATAGCCTTTTTTAGATTTTGAAATAGCTTGCTCGTTTTCTAATTCTTCAAAAACGCCTTGATAATCCGCAATTTTCTTGCCTTTGGATACAATCCTTTTCGTCAGATCGCCTTTTTTAACTTCCTGATTAACTCCTCCCAAATCCCACAAAGCCAGAAGCAAACGAGTTCTAGCCTGTGTTTCCAAGCTCTTTAAAGCAGTATTTTGTGGTGCCATATCAATATTTATACTTACCGTTCCCCAGTATAGTTTTGATGAAACCGATTTAGCTTTTGGAAAATTACTGAAATATTTCTGTAGAATTTATTAAATTTTGTTGATGTTTAAGTATATTTAGCAGTTTGCTTTTAATTCACATCTTGCGCCAATTTCAGAAACCCGGTTTCTTGCTCGTCTCATAACGAATTAATAATCTTTATTATTTTGAACGAAGCTTGGTAGATAATAATCAAATCACTCTGGTGGAGGTTTATATACACTAAATACCAATGAGATAAACCACTAATTCTGTTCCAATCAATAGCCAAAAAAACTTTGCCGAGTCGTTGTGTTTGTGAGAGGAAAACTGCGATATTTCTCTAATTCTAGTTATTTTAACAGCCTGCTTTGTAATTACATTATCATTACCTATATTGTCGCCTAAATTAGCAACGTACAGCACTCGCTTCCAACTCTTAAATTAGCGATTTGTGCCACAGTTGAGACGTAACACCCTGACGACATTACCACCATTCAAATATTAAGATGCGATTTCGGATTGCTCTGTTTCTGATGTGGAAGAAATTGTTGCTCCATCCATTTCTCGTATCCATTTGAGCAACCCACCAACGAATTTACTTGCAACTATACTTCCAACCTGCTTTCCATAAAATTTGAAATCAAGAGTTATTAGCCCTGCTGAGAGCATCTGCAAACCTGTATCGGTGAGCTTTATACTTTCAACTTTACTTTTGCGAGTGCTGACGATCGCACCAGCTTTTTCTAACTTTGTGAGAATAGAAGTATAATCTCCTGCTTTTTCGTTTTTGCGCTGTACGCTGCCAGTCACTTCAGTTGTTTTAACTAATTTATTAGTTCCTCCCAAATCCCACAGAGCTAGAAGCAAGCGAGTTTCATCTTGGGTTTTCTTGATAGCAGCTTTGGTTTTGCCAGTAACTTTCTTGGTGTTGGTTTTAGTTGTGCTAGTAGCTTTCTTCACGGTGGATTTAGCTTTCGTTTTGCTAGCTGCTTTCTTCTGGCTGGTTTCAGATTTATCAACCGTGGTAGATGTGGTGCTAGCAGGTAATCGTTTACTAGCAATTTTCTTTGTGGAAGACTTTACCTTTTCTACCTTGGCAGTCTCAGCAGGTTTTTCTGCTTTATTGCTAGAATTCACCTCTTCTACCTTGGTAGTAACAGCTAATCGTCTACTAGATACTTTCTTTCTTGTAGCCTTAACTCTTCCTAGAGTGGTGCTAGCAGATTTTGTTGTGCTGGATGCTTTTTTAGTTGTATTTTTCACTTCAGTTTCTGGAGTATTAGTTGAAACTTTGGTTTCTACAGATAAAGCTTCAGGCTTCGCTATTTTTGTGCTTTTTTTAACTTTTGCTTTTGTAGCAGTACTCTGAGCATTCGCCTTAGCAGTGGAACTTTTAGACTGAGTTTTCTTACTTTCCAAACGACTTTTTCTAAGTGCCATTGAAGGTTAATAATGTTAGTTCACTTCCTAGAGTAATCTAGTACTAAGTGGTTTCAGGGTATGATAAAAAACATCAGGGTATTTTCTCAGAAATTTTCGATGATTTTTTTTTTAAATAGTATTTTTGTCTACAAAAAAAGACGAAACTTCATAATTAAGTTTCGCCCTTTTTTAGTTTATTGAAATCCTCTGAGGATATACTCACGGGCTTCTGTAGCCAGCAAAATATAGCATTTCTATATAATTTTTCAGAATTGTAGGATGTAGAGAAACCCGATTTTTTTTAACCCGATTTTTTAATTCTTGAAAAAGCCCTATGCTACATTTCCCCTCAGAGGGCTGAAAGTTATTGAAACTCTTCAAGCTGATCCATACGCAACCAAATATTCGGTGTAGGCACCTTTCCAAACTTCACCAAAGCATAATCACCTTTAGTATCTAGAATTTCCCCTTCAGTTTCAAATAAATAGGAAGGAAGGCGAGAATCACTAGCTTTAGCCTCCAAGCTATTTTCTAGCTTTTCCCGAATAGCACGAACCATCGATCCTTTTTTGACAGCCATAATTTTTCCTCTCTAATAAATACGATTATTTTTACTCAGAATTGTAGCTTGAATGCTGAATTGAGAATTGGGCATTGGGCATTGGGCATAAGGCATTGTCCCCTAGTCCCCTTGTCTCCCCCTCTCCCCATCTCCCCATCCCCCCATCACTGCTGACACTGCGGACAAAAATGACTGGATCTTCCAGCTAATTTAATTCGCTCAATGGGATGACTGCAATTTCGACAAGGTTCTCCGGTGCGGTTATAAACCCACGCTACATGGGCGTAGTTACCATTCACGCCTTTGACATTGAGGAAATTACTGAAAGTAGTGCCTCCAGCTTCAATGCTAGTTTTTAAAACTTTAATAATGCTAGAGTGCAGACTCTCTATTTGTTCTATTCGCAAATTCAAACATAAATTTTGCGGCTGTATCCCACTGAGAAACAATGCTTCATCAGCATAAATATTACCTAATCCCGCCACTACAGATTGATCCAGTAGCGCAGTCTTGATAGCGCGGCGGCGATTTTTGAGTTTATCGGCAAGATACTCTACAGTAAATTCTGCTGAAAAAGGATCTGCTGCAAGTTTTGCTAAACCAGTAATAATACTTTGTGTTTCAACCTGGGGAGGAACCCACCACATCTGACCAAAAGTACGCTGATCCACGAAGCGCAATTCCCATTCCTCACCAAAGAACAATCTTACTCTCGTGTGCTTGTGTAAAGGTTCATCTTGAGCCAACCATAATAGTTGGCCAGTCATTCGCAGATGAACCCCCAAAGAGGAGGGGCAGAGGGGGGGATGGTAAGCCACTCTCGTGCGGAGGTCCCCTCCGTTGAGAGAAGTGGCGCAACCCGAAGGGGGAGAGGGGGGGATGGTAAGCCACTCTCGTGCGGAGGTCCCCTCCGTTGAGAGAAGTGGCGCAACCCGAAGGGGGAGAGAGGGGGTAGAGGGGAAAGAATTATTTTCTACTTCATCTCCTTGTCCCCTTATCTCCTTGTCTCCTAACACCGAACTCAGTTCGGCAATCAAATACTTACCGCGACGATGCCAAGATATTATTTCTCTTTGTTTAAGACCATTCAAAAAGTCTTCAGCAGAAAACGGGTAGGCGATAGTGCGATGAAGCAACACATCACCTCCCGTAATTTTCCGCTTGAGGGTTAATTGATTTAAACCCCGACGGACTGTTTCAACTTCTGGTAATTCTGGCACAATTTAACGCGCGTCGGTTCCTTGATTTGGAGTACCTTCTTTCTGAACGTTGGCTTCAGCAGACTCGGGTTGAGCGCCTGTTTTACCACTAGGTTTGGTACCTTGTCCGGTTGCACGTTGTGTTGGATCTACGGGTGTTTGTTTGCCACCGGAAGCTGTAGGCGTAGATTTTTTACCCTTAGCTTTAGGTGCTTCAATCTCAATTACTTCATCTTCTGCAAAGTTATTGGTGTTGATACCAGCGTAGTTAACTTTATCAAAGCGGACAATTACCGGATATATAATGCCGCTTTTATCAACTGTAGCCACGGTTCCTACATCCTGATACCAATAAGATTCGGGGCGCAGAACGCGCACTTTAGAACCACGTTGAACCATAATCGAATATCCCTCTTTAATTATTAATTGCCTTTTATGCAGGGCTGATTGATTTCACTTTACAACTTGAAGGACTACCATATAGGGTTTGTTAAGTTATTTGTCTGAATTGCTAATTGGGGATGGGGTGATGGAGTGATGGGGGACAAGGGGACAAGGGGAAGATAATTATTAATTCCTAACTCCTAACTCCTAACTCCTAACTATTTCAATCCAAAATCCAAAATCCTATCCCCCATGCCCCATACCCTATTCCCAATCCCCAAATACGGTGTCTCACCCCCTTGACAATGTACCCTTTATGAAGTAACTTTTTGTTCGCAAACAGTTATTAAGTATTAAGGAATATTTCATGATTTAGTTAATACAAAGACACTTCCTTGGTTTCCTCTGCCAATGCGTAAGTCGTTATCTAAATAAGTAGTTTCTAACCATCCCTGTTGTTCGCTGCTTGTAATCGGAAAATCAATTGCCAGAAATTTCTTACCGGATTCAATTTTTTCAATAAAGCTTCCTGGGTATTTGTAATCGATTAAACGCTGCAAGCCGATGATTGAACGTTCAAATTTAACTTGAACTCGCTTTGAGGAAACTGGTTCAAATTTTGCTGCGACACTAACTAAACCTTCGAGAAATGGTAAGCCACTTATTTCGGCGATGTTATAAACGCTCTTGCTTTGTACGCGAATACACTGATAAATTTTGCTCAGATTTGTTAGCGGTATGCGGTTAAGATTTAATAGTTCGGAACTGGTTGTATATAACAGTCGCCAGTTGCCATCTAACAAATCGGTGGCTTCTAACGGACGCGGTGTTGGGTTGAAGTCTTCTAAATTGGCGATCGCCGATAAGATATTTTGTTTATCAACGTCGGTGGCGTTACTACCTAGATTTTTCCCCGCGATTACTTCTAATAAAGTAGTTTTTCTCATCCGTGCTTTGACCTCAATTCGGATTGATAATTAAAACGAAATATTAGAGTGAATGTGTATAGCACCCCACAAATTCCGGCGAAATATGTAGTTATTACTATGCAGCAATATAAAAGGGATCTGTTTTTTGTCGGATTTATAAGTAAAAGAGTTGAATCAATAACTAAAATATTCTGTATCAAGTGATAGACTCTTAATGTCAAGTCAGTTCCTTACTCTTCGCATCCGAAGTCTTTATGTTAAATTCTCCTTTATATGAAGTTCCCCGTAGCCGGAGAGCCTCTGTAATCCCATTAAAACAAGAATCTTCCTTGTTAGACTGGTTGAAAGAAAATGGTCGTTTAATATCTCGCGATCCAGTGGAACCGCAACCGGAAGAAAAACGACCAGACATATCCTTGATGGGTATTGAAGAAAACATCGGGGATTATGAATTTGATGATGATGATGACGATGATGATGATGATGACGATGCAAGTCCTAGTGTAGACTAGCTCGTTAAGAACCGAAAGACTGCACGTGAAGTGCGATTACCTTCGGCTTTGGCTTCGCTTAACGTGCAAAGTGTGATTTTTTAATAGTGTGGAGTGAAGGGAAATTTCCGTGGACGCTAAATTATCTCCAAACCAAGGTTTAAACCTTGATGGTATCCGATTGGTTTCTGTGTTAGGCATAGGACTTGGTGCAACGGCACTAGTTTTAGATGGAGCAGCTTCTCGCTCTCCCTGGCAAGGAACTTCTTTAACCCTACCATTTTTACTATCGGCTTTGATTGCTGCCGGATTAGGCTTTTGGGCTGTTCCTTGGCTCTCTGCGCTTAAGGCTGGGCAAGTTATCCGCGAGGATGGCCCCCAAGCGCATTTAAAGAAAGCCGGTACTCCGACGATGGGAGGCATATTCTTTGTTCCCGTAGCAATTTTAGTCGCTTGTGTTTTATCTCATTTGGCTACTGAAACTATAGCTGTATCTGCTTTGACATTGAGCTACGGTTTTGTTGGCTGGATTGACGATTGGCAGATTCTTCGCCGCAAGTCGAATAAAGGTATTTCACCTAAAATGAAACTGGCTTTACAAGTTGGTTTCGCGATTGCTTTTTGCGGATGGTTATTTGTTAGTCAGCCTTCTACTATTACGAGTATTTCTTTTCCCTTGGGCTTTTCTTTGCCTTTAGGGTGGTTGCTATTTTTACCTTTATCTTGTTTCGTAATGGTGGCAGAAAGTAACGCCACAAACTTGACTGACGGTGTTGATGGATTAGCTGCTGGTACTGCGGCGATCGCACTGTTAGCGTTAGCTACAATTGTTGCCCCAACTTCACCTGGATTGATGATTTTCTGTGCATCGTTTAGCGGTGCTTGTCTAGGATTTCTAGCCCACAACCGCAACCCTGCTCGCGTTTTTATGGGAGATACAGGTTCCCTAGCGTTGGGAGGAGGTTTAGCGGCGGTTGGACTTTTGTCTAATACTTTAGTTGCGCTGTTTCTTATTAGCGGAATCTTCTTTGTAGAAACGCTTTCAGTAATGGCACAGGTAAGTTTCTATAAAGCTACAAAAGGACCTGATGGAAAAGGTAAGCGCTTGTTCAAAATGGCACCTTTACACCACCATTTAGAACTTACTGGCTGGTCAGAATTACTGGTAGTTGGTGTATTTTACATTATCGCTGCAATACTAGCTTCCCTTGCTTTCGCAATTACTCAGATGTAGATTTCTTTGAAATAATCGAATAAATAATATCAAAACAATCCTTGCGACACGTGAGGATTGTTTTTCAATTTATATAATTTTGGGCATGGGAGAGGGGGAGATGGGGAGACAAGGAGACAAGGGGACAAGGAGACAAGGGGACAAGGAGAATTTTAACCTTTGGCCTTATTAACTCTTAACTCATAACTCCTAACCCCTAACTCCTAACTCCTAACTTTTATCAAGTCCTAATTCGTTCTCTTCGGCATAGCGATCCATAAAGCGCATAAAACGCTCCCATTCCTCGGCAGATTTCATCAAATAAATTGCTTCTAAAGCTTCTGCTTTACCGTTGATAAATTTACCTTTAACTTCACGGGTGACAATTTCCCCTTCTTCATCAACCATGTACATTCCAGTAATTTCATCCGTGCTTCCTTCGTCTAAAGCTTTCGGATTGTTAAAAATAAACGTTGCAGTACCGCTATCTCCACTACGCGAACGTGTTAAGCGTACTTCTGGAATCACTTCTTCGTTGACACCTCTTGAAAACTGTATTTTTGCCATGATGCTTGTAATTTAAAATCTTCAGATGATTAAACCATCATTGTCTCATCATTTAGAACCAAGACGTAATATTAACTAAAAAAAAGCTTGAAATTCTACGTAAGGCAAAGATGCAGGAAGTTTTAAGTACCGCAACAGCTTACCAACAATTTCTTTTTTGATGATTATATTTACGTATAAATTCTTAGTCTGCTTCTCGTTCGAGTATTAAAGTTACGGGACCATCGTTTTCAATTGAAACTTGCATCATTGCGCCAAATTTACCCGTCTCTACCCGCAAACCGCTAGTACGCAACTTTTCTACGAAGCAATTGTATAGATTTTCGGCGATTTCTGGAGATGCAGAACGACTCATGGAAGGACGACGACCTTTGCGACAGTCGCCATAAAGGGTAAACTGGCTAACAACTAATAATTCGCCACCGATTTCTAATATCGATTTTTGCCAGGGTTTATCTTCACCTAATTCTGGAAACAACCGTAAATCCAAACATTTACGCGCCATCCAATCTAATTCTGCTTCGGTATCGGTATTGGCGATCGCCACGAGTAAATTTAATCCCGTTCCTATTTTGCCGATAATTTCACCATCAACAGCAACTTGAGATGATATAACTCGCTGGATAATTACGCGCATTAATTCAGTTATCAATTTTCATGAGCAATAAAAGTTCGTAGTAAGAGGCTTTAGCCCTTTTTAAAGGACTAAAGTCCTTACTACAAACCTTTATTTATCCTTGATTATTTCCCGAAACCTTTACCTTTGTTTGCAGAAGGCATACACACGCAGTTTTGTATCTGCTTTAATAAACCTTCTTCGTCCAAATTTTGACCAATTAATACTAATTGATTTTTCTTTTCACCTTTCCACTCGTCGTCATCAAGGGTAAAGCGTTTGCCGCAAAGGTGGAAAATATGTCTTTTGGGACTTTCGTCAAACCACATTATTCCCTTGCCACGGAAAATGTTGTCGGGAAGTTGGTTGTCTAGAAAATACTGGAATTTACGGATAGATAGCGGTTTATCAGTTTGGAATGACACCGATGTGAAACCATCATTTTCTAAGTGGTGTGAATGATGGTCGTGGTCGTGGTCGTGGTCGTGACCGCATTCTGAATGGTCGTGATGGTCGTGTTCGTGATGTTCGTGATGGTCGTGATTATGGTCGTGGTGGTCGCGATCGTGTTCTTCGGCAGCGTCAAAATACTTATCTGTCTCGAACAAACCGACGCTGAGAATTAAAGGTAAAGGTACTTGGGATTTTGTGGTGCGGAGAATTCTTGCTCCTTCTTTAATATCTTTAACTTTTAGTTCTAAAGCATCTAAATCGGCTTCATCAACTAAATCGGCTTTATTAAGAACAATTACATCACCGTAAGCGATTTGACTAAAAGCAGCTTCGGAGTTGAATAAATCCATGCTGTAATTAGCTGCGTCTACCATCGTAACGATGGAATCCAAACGAGTTAAATCTCGTAATTCGGTTCCTAAAAAGGTTAATGCGACGGGTAACGGATCTGCCAAACCAGTTGTTTCCACAACCAGATAATCAATATTTTCTTGGCGTTCCATCACCTTGTAAACTGCATCTACCAAATCGCTATTTATGGTGCAGCAGATACAGCCGTTATTTAGCTCTACCATATTCTCGTCGGTGGAGACTACTAACTCGTTATCGATGCCAATTTCGCCAAATTCATTTACCAAAACAGCAGTTTTCAAACCCTGCTGATTGGTCAAGATATGATTGAGTAGAGTCGTCTTACCGCTACCGAGGAATCCAGTAATAATTGTGACTGGTAATCCTTTTTTCGTTTCTTCCATTGCTTGAGATTCTGTTGCTGTTGATTGCATGGCGAGAAGAGTAAATTAATTGGAAAAGAATTAAAAATAATAATGTAGCGTAGGTGATAACGCAAAACTGCTTTATCTTAATTATTGCGTATCTTATATTTAAAAATTAATTGGTCATGACCCTAATAGTTTACAACAGTCTCACCCGTCGCCAAGAACCCTTCAAAACAGTAGAACCGCAGAAAGTTAAGATGTATTACTGCGGGGTGACGGTTTATGATTACTGCCATTTGGGTCATGCTAGAGCTTGCATTGTTTGGGATGTAGTAAGGCGCTATTTACAATTTAGCGGTTATCAAGTGCGTTACGTGCAGAATTTTACCGATGTTGACGATAAAATTTTAAAGCGATCGCGACAAGAAAACTCATCGATGGAAGCTGTAGCCGAAAAGTATATCAAAGCGTATTTTGACGATATGGCGCGTTTGAACGTCAAAGAAGCCGACGAATATCCTCGCGCTACGCAAACGATGGATGGCATTAAGCGGTTAATTCACGAGTTGGAACACAAAGATTATGCTTATCCGTCGCAAGGAGATGTTTATTATGCGGTACAAAAATTTGATGAATACGGCAAGCTTTCCGGACGTAAATTAGAGGATATGCAGGCTGGAGCCAGCGAAAGGGTAAATGTAGAAGATGCGGAATATCAAAAGAAAAGATATCAGTTTGATTTCGCTTTGTGGAAAGCAGCAAAGCCCGAAGAACCAGCTTGGGATTCACCTTGGGGAAAAGGTCGTCCGGGATGGCATATTGAATGCTCTGCAATGGTTAGAGAGCGTTTGGGAGAAACCATTGATATTCATGCAGGTGGTGCCGATTTAATTTTCCCCCATCACGAAAACGAAATTGCTCAATCCGAAGCCGTCACGGGTAAACCTTTAGCTAATTTTTGGCTGCACAACGGCATGGTGAAAGTTGAAGGTGAAAAAATGTCTAAATCATTGGGCAACTTCATCACCATTCGCCAACTACTCGATCGAGGTGTTGAACCGATGGCGGTACGGTTATTTGTACTTACAGCGCAATACCGCAAGCCCATTGACTTTACCGAGCAAGCCATAGAAGCAGCTACAAATGGTTGGAATACTCTTAAAGAAGGATTGGTTTTTGGCGATCGCTATGGCGAAAAATTAAATTGGCACATTGATAAAAACCTAATCCAAAATCCAAAAGAAACGCATCCGTTGTTAAAATCTAAAATCCAAAATTCTTACGTTGAGCGTTTTAAAGAAGCTGTAAATAATGACTTTAATTTTTCTAGCGGGTTGAGTGTTTTATTTGAGTTAGCCAAAGAGCTTGCTAAAGAAGGAAATATCTTGGTACATCAAGGTAAAACAGAAACTCCATCCGAAGAATTACAAAAAATGTGGCAAACATTAGTTACATTAGCTGATGTACTTGGATTGGAAGCTCAACTAGAATCGCAAGAGACAACAGCAACGGATGATGGTTTAAGCAACGAACAAATTGAAGCACTGATTGAACAAAGAAAAGAAGCCAGAAAATCAAAGAACTTCGCCGAATCCGACCGCATCCGCGACGAATTACAAGCCCAAGGTATTGCCTTAATTGATAGTCCCCAAGGCACAAAATGGCATCGGAATTAAAGGTCAAAGGTTAAAGGTCAAAGGTTAGGAGTTAAGAATTAGGAAGGTCAAAGGTTAAAGTTTAAAATTCTCCTTGTCCCCTTGTCTCCTTGTCCCCATCTCTCCCCCATCTCCCCATCTCCCCATCTCCCCATCCCTATGTCAGAAAAACGTAAATCCTTCACTTTGTACGATGTTCTACTAATTGTTGCTGGATTTTTTCTAGTAATTTTATTGTGGCAATTACGAAGTTTGTTGTTAACTTTGATGATTTCTGTAGTGTTGGCGGCAACTATTACACCTTTTGTTGATGCGCTGGAAAAATTGCGTTTCCCCCGATGGTTGGGGGTTATTTTGTTTTATCTGGGTTTTATTGGGGTACTTATTATAATCGGTTTGCTAATTGGCCCTTCTGTTTCCGAACAAATTCAGCGATTAGCCCGTAGATTTCCGATTTATTTAGAAAATTTGGGTATTGCTGCTGAAAATTTAGCTGCGCGAGTGGGAATCACTCAGTTGGAAACTATAGAACAATTCTTCGATCTTCAAGCGCTAACTAATGGGTTATTTCGTTCTAGTCAAAAGTTAGTTTTACGTTCTTTCGGGGTGACTTTTGGTATTCTTGGTGCTGCTATCAATTTAATTTTGGCTGTGGTAATTTCTGGCTATATGGCTGCTGGAAGCAAAAGTTTAATTAGAGGTTTGGTAAGCGTGTTTCCACAACCGTGGGATGAACGTTTTGAAGCACAAGTTATACCAATTTCTCGCCGCATGGGGGGATACGTTCAAGGAAGGGTTTTAGTTTCTTTGATTTTAGGTATTGTTATTACCCTTGCTTTACGAGTTTTAGGGCTTTCGGAGTTTGCTTTGGCATTAGGTACGATCGCAGCGTTTACCAACGTAATACCGTTTGTTGGCCCAGTCTTGGGAGCGGTTCCGGCTTTGATTGTTGCCATCCCTCAAGGAGGATTAACTGTTGTATGGGTATTATTGTTATTCGTAATTATTCAAAATCTTGAAAGTTATGTGTTAGATCCTTTATTAGTCGGTAACACCGTTAAAGTTCACCCGTTTTATCAACTTTTAGCTGTATTGGGGGGAACCCAAGTATTAGGAATTATCGGGGCTGTGATTGTCCCTCCTTGGGTAGCAGGTATTACTGTAGTTTTGGAAAATCTGTATCTTCGTCCAAAATTATTAAAGGAACAGGGAATGGGCAACAGGGAACAGGCAATAGTTAGGAGTTCTTAAGGTTAAAGGTCAAAGGTCAAAGGTCAAAGGTTAAGAGTTATAAGTTATTTTCACTCCTATTACCCAATGCCCAATGCCCAATTAGCAATTAGCAATTTTTTTTAAATAAAGAAAAAGTTAACAAATCATAGGTGCAAAAATTGACGTTTTGTAGTAAATAATATAGTCTCCCCCTCTTGCTTACACCTAAATGAGTGCTGTATGTGGTCTGAATTAAAAAAAGCAATCAATAATATAAATGTTTCTGCTGACTGGATTGGTATTAGGGCGGTTAAAGAAACTTCGTCAAATCGTTTTTTCCGGGATGGTTTACCACAAAGTAATGGTAAGTCTTCTACTGTAGGAGCAATGGTAGAGGTTCTGGTTAATGGCTGTCTGGGCTATGGAGCTACTAATTCTCTAGAATTGGATTCTCTACAGGCTGCTGCGGAAGTTGCGTATAAACAGGCGCTTGCTGCTAGCGAATGGTGGATACATCCATTTGAGATTCGCAGCGAACGTCCTTATGTTGTGGGTGAATTTATTTCGCCATCGGTAAAAAATGTTGATGGTTTGAATTCGCGAGAAATTAACGATTTGCTTGTGCGTGTCTGTAAAACGTTAAGAGTTGATGACAAAATTGTTCAGACTACAGCTAGCGCTACGACTACTGACAAGAATACTTGGTTTATTAGCAGTAACGGTTCGGAAATTTATCAAAAATTATTATTATTTAGCACTCATTTCGGAGCTACAGCGCAAGATGGTTTAATTGTTCAGCAGCGGACTAATAATGGTTGGTCGGCACATTGCTATCAAGGGGTTTTGGACTTTCAGGAAGAGGGTTTATGGCATCGCGTGCGACAAATTGGCGAGCAAGCTGTAGAACTTTTGACGGCTGAAGAATGCCCAAATACTCGCACTAATTTGGTTTTAGCACCAGACCAAATGATGCTACAAATTCATGAAAGTGTCGGACATCCTTTGGAAATTGACCGAATTTTGGGCGATGAACGAAACTATGCTGGTGGTAGTTTTGTCAAGACGGATGATTTTGGCAGTTTGGGATATGGTTCTCAGAAAATGAATATTACTTTCGATCCCACTGTCAAGGGTGAATTTGCTAGCTATGGCTTTGATGATACTGGTGCTGTAGCAACGCGAGAATATGTAATTAAAGAAGGTGTATTACAGCGAGGTTTGGGAAGTCTGGAAAGTCAAGCTAGAAGCGGTATTGACGGAGTAGCTTGCGCTCGTGCTTGTTCTTGGAATAGACCACCAATTGACCGTATGGCAAACTTGAATTTGGAACCTGGTGAAGCCAGCTTTGAAGAAATCATCGCCGGTATACAGCACGGCGTTTACATGGAATCCAACCGTTCTTGGTCAATAGATGACCGTCGATATAAATTTCAATTTGGTTGCGAGTACGCAAAATTGATTGAAGACGGTAAGCTCACAAAAACTCTCCGTAACCCGAATTATCGAGCTACTACCCCAGAATTTTGGCAAAGTTTAATTAAAGTAGGCAATAAATCGACTTGGCAAATGTACGGTACTGCTTACTGCGGTAAAGGAGAACCCAACCAAGCAATTTCTGTAGGGCACGCTTCCCCCGTTTGTTTATTTACAAATGTTGAAGTTTTCGGAGGAGGGTGAGGGGATGGGGAGATGGGGAGATTGGGGGATGGGGAGACAAGGGGACAAGGGGACAAGGGGATAGATAATTATTAACTCCTCATTCCTAACTCCTGATTCCTATGCCCAATGCCCAATGCCCAATGCCCAATGCCCAATTCAAAATCTAAAATCTAAAATCTAATTTACTGTAAACGTTTATGAAAAACGAAGATATATCTGCTTTTGAAGTCAGCTTTAATCGACTGTTTGAATATCTTTTAGATGAGAAGAAACCGGGAGAAGAATTTAGTTTTAAACTTAATCGAGAACGCAGTCAGTTTACTAGGTTTAATCGCGCTAAGGTACGACAAACTGGTGTTGTGGCAGATGGCTGGCTTGAATTGACTTTAATGGAAAATCAACGTAATAGTTTTCGCGTTTTTCCTATTAGCGGTAATTGGGAAGTTGATTGCCAGCAAGCCTATGATTCTTTGCAGGAATTACGAGCAGAATTACCATCATTACCTGTAGATACATATTTGGTTTTACCATCAGGAGATGAAGTTACTTGCGAAGTCCATTCGGGTAAGTTGTTGGCTAATGAAGATGTTGCTAAAACTATTTTAGAAGCTGTTAGTGAATTGGATTTTACTGGCTTTTATGCTGGCGGTAATATAAGTCAAGGTTATGCTGATTCGGGTGGTAATAAACATTGGTTTAGTACCGATACTTTTACCTTGGACTATTCAATTTTTACCGATTCGGGACAAGCTGTCAAAGGCTTTTTTGCTGGAAATGATTGGAATAATCAAACTTATATAGATAAAATTACGAGCGCAAAACAGCAATTAGAATTACTTTCTCGTCCTTCTAAAAAAATACCGCGAGGACATTACAAAACTTATTTTGCTCCTGCTGCGGTTGCAGAATTATTAACAATGCTTTCTTGGGGGGGTTTAAGCGAAGCTGATATTCAACAGGGGAACAGTGCTTTAGTAATGTTAGCAAATAAAGAAAAGCAACTTTCTCCTAAGTTTAGCTTGCAAGAAAATTTTTATGCTGGCTCGGTACCGCGTTTTAATGATTGGGGAGAAATTGCACCTTTGCAGTTAAAAGTAATCGAAAAAGGTGTTTTATTAAATACTTTAATTAATTCCCGTAGCGCTAAAGAATACGACAAATTTGCCAATGGTGCTGGTAGTAACGAGTCTTTACGTTCCCCAGAAATTAGTCGAGGAAACTTGGCATCTGATTCAATTTTATCAAGTTTAGGTACGGGGCTATATGTATCGAATTTGCATTATCTAAATTGGAGCGATCGCCCTTCTGGGAGAATCACAGGAATGACTCGTTACGCTTGCTTTTGGGTTGCTAACGGTGAAATTGTCGCACCGATCGAAGATTTGCGCTTTGATGATAGTTTATACAGTTTTTGGGGTGATAATTTAATTGATTTCACTGATGAACACGAATTTCTTCCCGAAGTTGGAACTTATGAAAATCGTCAGCTTGGCGGTAGTAAGGTTCCTGGTATGTTGGTAGAAGATTTTACCTATACGCTTTAGCAAAATTTCGTCAATTAATAGCAATACCCTCGAAGGGTATCGCTACATTTACGAAGCCTACCCGCGTAGGCTTGAATTTTTCAGTCAATTAATAGCAATACTCAATTAAATTATCTATTTCTATTAACAGTATTCAACATAATATCTTTGATGCTCAAGTAAAAGATTAGAGCAAATAATATCAATGGTTGAAACTGTAAAATTGGGTCTAATCGCCAACCTTGGAATATTAAAATAAAACCTGATAGTAATAGAAAAATTGGGATAATAACTAACTGAATTATATAAAATATTGTTGCAAACCTACTAACTCTATTTCCTATTCGCACCAATTGAACTACTACTAATATCAAGTAAAATAATCCAAAAATTATCTGAAGTAATCCCAAAAAGTAAGCAATGTTTATGCCTAAATTGCTGCCAATATTAACTTGAGCTAAATAACACATTCGTAGATGCTGTTTATGGTTTATTAGGTTTGGAATTTTTCAGTAGTTTTTAATATTACCAATTCCCAATTCCCGATTCCCAATTCCCTACTTCTTTTTAATCATTTTGCCGGGATAAACGCGCTGCGGTGGCTGGGCTTCTCCATAAAGTTGCTGTCTACCGTTGCGAATAATTTTTAACGATTCGTTAAGTTCTTGTTCCATATGCTCTAAAACATTATCGGCATATTGATCTGCACCTTGAGCAATTTGTTCGGCTTCTTCCATCGCTAGACGACGCATTTCTTCGATTTCTTGGTGACAAGCACGACGTTTACGCTCGATTTCATCAAGAGTTTCTTGCATAATTTGCTCGCACTCTTGCTGTACTTGTCGGCTCAATTGTTCGGTTTGTTGCTCGGCTTGTCTGATAATATCGCTTTCATTCAACACTTGCGCTCTCTTCGCTTGTGCTGCTTCTACCATTTGCTGCCCGTAAGCTTCGGCTTCTAAAAGAATTTCTTCTTTTTGCTGAATAGTTATGATTGCTTCTTGGAAAGCTTCAGGTAGAGATAAGCGGATAAAATCAAGCTGTTCTAGTAATTTTTCTTCATCTACCAAAGTCTTTCGCGTCAAAGGGATGCGAAAACTGGTAAGAATAAGTTCTTCTAAACGGTTAAGCTCCTGCTGAATATCTACGCTTCCCGGTTGTTGGGGAAATTGAGAGGGTGGATGACTTCCGTTTTGTCCGTTTTGATTGGGTTCGATTCCGTTTGGTTGTGGGTGAAGCATTTGTATGTATCTAAAGCAACGTGAGGGGGAACGAGATGATTAATAGAACCACCAAACCTTGCAATCTCTTTTACCACACTACTACTTAAAAAACTATATTCGTTCGACGTTGCTAAAAAAACAGTTTCTATTTCGGTGGAAAGAGTTTTATTGGTGTGTGCCATTTGCAGCTCAACTTCAAAATCCGAAATTGCCCTTAAACCCCTTAACAAAACTTTTGCTTTGCTTCGGGCAGCGTATTCGACAGTTAAACCTTCAAAAGCATCTATTTCTACATTATCTAAATGTGTTGTAGATTGACGTATTTGTTCTAAACGTTGTTGCACCGTGAACAATGGAGTTTTGTTGGGATTACGTAATACTGCAACAATAACTTGTGAAAATAACTGACTACCACGTTGAATAATATCAAGATGTCCCAGGGTTACGGGGTCAAAACTTCCAGGATAAATCGCAATCATTATACTTAGTCATTTTAAAGTTCAGTAATTATATTGAAGTATTTCTATCTCTGAGATAATGTGTTTAAAATTACAGATTCAATTGTAAGATTCAAAATGTAATGTATTTATCTATTATCCTTGAATTCGCATCAAAATATACTATTTCCATCCATTGCCAATGTCAAACGATTTTGGATTTTAGATTTTAATAACGGATGCGTTTATGGAATTTTAGATTGACTCCGTGAATTAATGCAGAGCTTCTCATCGGTATTTTTATTTTCAATTCTTAATCAATAGTTTTAAATCTTGATGAAATTACCTGTTTTATGGAATAAAAGACAAATCCCCGATATTCATGTTGTACCGGATTGGTATGTGATTTTGGGGGGGATAAATGCTAGCAATTATGATGTTACTTACAGCAGTAAAGATTTTTTTGTAGTCAAAACCCCAGCTGTAAAAAGTCATAATAATCGTTTTATTGTAATTGGAGATATCTGGTTAAGCAACCGCTCTCATTTGCTGCAATTTTTACATCTAAATCAAAAATATACTGATAAAGAAATAGTAGCGCATCTTTGGGAAAAAGAAGGTGAAGAATGTCTCAAGTTGTTAGAAGGAATGTTCTCACTATGTGTTTGGGATAACCTTGAAAGGCATTTATATTTAGTTCGAGATGGCGTTGGTTGCCGCACTCTTTATTACACTAATTCTGGTAAAGTTTGCGTTATTGCGCCTCGTTTAGCAACTCTTTTACCTTGGGGTTCCCAACAGTTAGATTTAGTCGCATTACGAGACTATCTTTGCTGTGGTTTCGTACCTGGAGAGCAAACGCTTTGGCAAAACGTGCGGGAATTATTTGTGGGGATGGTTTTGCAAATCGAATCATCTGGTGAAGAAATAAATTACATCAATGAAAAACTGTTTTGGGAAGCACGAGAAGATATTCAGAATGTAGAAAAAAGTTTAATTTGGCATGGAAAGCAGTTAAGAAAGCTTTTAGATGAAGTTGTACAAGAATATTTACCTGTGGAGCAACCCGTGGGTGTTTATTTATCTGGTGGCTTGGATTCTAGCTGTATAACTGCGCTGGCTGCCAAATTTCACAACCATCCCGTACATACTTATTCAATTCATTTTGGCGAAAATTGTCCCAATGAATTAGAGTTTTCTGGCTTAGTAGCGCAACACTGTAAAACTCAGCATCATATCCTAGAGATTACACCCAATGAAATGTGGGATAAGCTACCACGAGTAATGTCTTATTTAGACGACCCCATCGGCGATCCTTTGACAGTACCTAACTATTTATTAGGAAAGATAGCACGGCAACACGCCGGTGTAATCCTGAATGGAGAAGGAGGAGACCCATGTTTTGGCGGCCCAAAAAATCAGCCCATGTTGTTAAATCAGCTTTACGGTGGAGTTAATAATACTGAAGAAAATATGGTAACAAATTACGTTAATTCTTTTAAAAAATGTTCTTCTTATTTACCGCAACTTCTCAAGCAAGACGTTTTCACAAAAATAAAACAGAAAGATTTTGTATTCGCCGATTACCTGTATCGCAACGAAAGCTACTTAAATCGATTAATGACAATCAACATCAAATTTAAAGGAGCAGATCATATCTTAACAAAAGTTAATAACATGACAGTTGCCAATGAATTGCAAGGGCGATCGCCATTATTCGATAGAAGAATAGTAGAGATGGCGATGCAGATACCACCGCAGTATAAACTAGCAGGGGCGCAAGAAAAAGCGGTATTAAAACAAGCTGTTTTGGATATATTGCCAAGAGAAATAATCGAGCGCCCTAAAAGCGGAATGATGGTACCAGTACAGTATTGGTTTAAGAATATCTTTCAGCGTCGAGCAAAAAGTTTGTTATTGAATAAAAATGCTGAAATAGCACCATTATTAAATCAAGAATTAATTAAACAGTGGTTGAATTATCGCGGTGATGCTTGGCAGCGTTATGGAGTTAAATTGTGGCTGTTGGTAAGTTTAGAAATTTGGTTGCAGGTGCAAAAAGATAAGAAGGCATAGGGAATTGGGAAATAAAAATACCTGGCGATTGAATATGCCCTGGCGGGCACGCTGCGCTAACGCGGCTACACAAGCAAAACCAGCCTGCGCGGGTTTCATTATATTTAATATCAGGTTGATATTAAGATGAAAAAGTAAATTGATAATTGATAACTGCTCACTGCTCACTGCTCACTGTTAACTGATTTATCCAAAGCTATCAACAGCAAAAATTGTAATACCGCTATCGTTATCGTTACCATAATCATCTGCACCAATAAAAGTAGTGCCCCCACTATCTGGTTGAAGATTATCAGGTTGGCAACTTTTAGCAATACCTTGAGTCACAACTCTTAATAATCTTTGGGGAGTGAAAGATTCTAATTCGATAAATTTACCCGACTCTAACCATGCAATTTCTGCTTCAGTTAAATCTCGTTTGACATCAATTGATAAATTTCTTGCATCTGCTGCATATTCTTCTTTTTGTTGTACAAATGCTTTGGAATTATCTATAAACTGACGCGGCAATAATCCTAAATCATAAATAGTAACATCGGTATTTAAAAACCAATTAGGGCTGGTGCGGAGATGATTTACTAAACTTACACCCCGTGGAGAAGCGTCATGTAAAGCGTAGACTTTTAAATTGGGGTTGCGTCGTAACATTTCCATAACTGTACTAAAAATGTTTTCTGGATATCCGGAAATACTCAAGACGGCACAGTTATTTTCAAAGTGGAAATTATTGGCTATTAATAATTGTGCAACTTCTGCGCCATCGCACACAACTACTCTATCGAAACTGTATGCGGTGATATCGGGATTGAGGTTAGCTGGTGCATTTTGCCGACGTGCATAAGGCAGCATATTTGTAATTGTGCCATTAATTTGTTGCCAACGATTTATCCAATTTTGAAATAAATTTTGATTGATTATAAAAGGTTCTGTCGCATCTACTATACGTCTTATTTGTATAGTTCCTAAATAAATAGATGTCATGCCTAAAATAACGCTGATTACAAATAAAGGAAATGATTTAATTGAAACCGAACATAAAATACCTACTATCAAAATTACAATGCCGCTAATTTGAATAAATTTGGCATTACCTTTACGTACATAACGTCTATTTTTTTGAGATTTGCTTTGTAAATATGAATTAATAAATATTATGACTAATCCTACAATCAATGAAATCCCAGCAGTAAACATGGCAGTTACAGGAAAAACAAGAAAGAATCCACATCCTTTCCATTGATTCATTTGATTATTTTTCTTTGATACACGCCTTTCTAAAGCGTAGAAAAACTGCTTTGGAGTAAAATATAAGGTACCCTTAGCAGAAATATCTGTAATTACTTTGTGAAAAAATGGATCGGTAAATTTATATTTAACATCAGAACTTGTTGGTTCAAATGCAAAAGTATGATTGCAATTTTTACATTTACCCTGATTAGCAGTTCTTTCTTTTAAATTATTATCAACTCCGCAATTAACGCATTTCATTTATTTATCCAAATATTTGGTTGTGTAATAAAATATCATAATCTTCTCTTCTACGGATTAAATTATGGTTATGGTTATTATTTTCTAATAAAACTTCAGCAGGGCGGGTACGATGTAAGAAATGGGAAGACATTGCATAGCCGTAAGCGCCGACATCTAAAATAGCTATCATATCTCCAATTTCTAATTTTGGAAGCTGACAGTTTTTTCCTAAATAATCGCGAGAATAAGTAGTGTTTCCACAAACATCTGTAAGATATGATTTCCCAGTCTTCCAAGTGATAATTTCGCGATAGCCTCCATGTACAGATGGTACTGATAAATTAGCAACGGTAGTATTAACGCCGATAATTTGTTTATCTTGCTGCCATTTAACAGCAACAACACGAGCAAGAAGAGTTGCACAGCCGGCAATTGCAGCCCTTCCAGGTTCGATAATTAAATCAATTTTTCTATCAAGCTTTAATAAAATATCGGTAATTTCTCTACCAAAACTTTCCCAATCAAAAGCAACTCCATCATGATGATAAGGATATCCAAAACCGCCACCAAAATCTAAATATTGCCAATCTGGTAATAATTTTGCGGTTTCGATAATTAGATTAATTACTTGGGTAAAAGCCTTTGTTGAATTAGTACCCGTGCCTCGATAGAAGTGCAAACCGCTGATTTTTAAATTTGCTTTTCTGGCAATTTCTACAGCTTCTGTAAACTGATTTGGGCGTACACCAATACGACTATCGCCGGTAATTTCGGGTAAATTTAACCGCAATCCTAATTTTATTTCTTGAGAGAATTTAGATTTAATTTCAAAATCTGGGAAACCTAACCCCCTAGCCCCCTTCCCTTGTAGGGAAGGGGGTATTAAAGCCTCTCTACTTGTAGGAGAGAGGTTTCTTGGTATGTTATAAACGTCGCAAAATACCTGTAGCTGATTAATACTATCTAAATTAAAAGCTGTAATTCCCCAATTTAATAACTGAGTCATTTCTTCAGCATCCAGATTGCTACCGCTATAAATAATCTTATCTGGAGAAAAACCTGCTTTTAACGCTAAATAAACGTCACCAGGAGTATTCGCATGAATTCCCCAACCGCAATCTTGGAAAATTTGCAGCAATGAAATATTGCCATTAGTTACGCTCGCAAAGTGGAATTTTGTATGTGCATAAGAAATTGATTTAGTAATGCGAGCGATTGTCTGACGTAAAATATCACCTTGATAAACGTATAGTGGCGAATCGTAAATTGAAATAATTTCTGTTGCTAAATTATAGGGAATGAGGCATTGGGCATTGGGCATTGAAATTTAACCTCGTAATGAAGTTAGTTATTCACGAGGGCATTTTATACTAATTTCTTATAAAAGTTTACTTGTATTAATTAAATTGTAGGGTGCGTTACGGCTTGAATAAATATAGTTATTAATTGAAAGTTAAATAGTCTAACGCACCATTATGTTGAAGAATGAGGCAGGGATGTGATGTTTACTCCATAATAATTTTATCATTTTGTCCCAAATACCTAATACCTAATCTCCATTCTTAGCATCTAGATAAACAATCAATTATAACTGATATGCAACGGGTTATGTTGGGTTATCGTAATAGATTACTTTACCTTCCAATGGGAATGGTTTTTTGACTTTAGATTCCGATGCTGATTCTTGCTTTTGTTGAGAATTTTTAAGAATGATTACCTCTACAGCATCCCCCGCATGAAAAGGTAATCCCCTTAATGTTAAAGTTCCGTCTTCATTTAATACTGTTTCAATTAAAATTTCCTAATCTCGGATGGTGCGTTACGGCTTCAACTACATATTAGTTATTGATCAAAAAATTTCGTGCCGTAACACACCCTACAAGAAGATAGGTATCATTGAATACTTATTTAATTTTCAAAAACAATTTAATTTTTCTATATAAAAAACGCAAATCTATACATATTTCAGGTGTAAATTCTGCACGCATTATGAAACTCTTCTCTTGTAAAATTTTGATTAAACAGGCTGTAACCCTTGCTCTTACTTGAATAAAAGCTTTTCTTAAATACTATTAGGTACTCCAGTACTAAGTTTAATAAGCAATTCTTTTATATCTAAAGATTGATTCACGAATTATTAAATAAAATTTTAAGATGTTGCGTAATTCAGTTTTATTATTGGCTTGATAAAATGGCAACAAAAGTAGGAACTAATCAGCGTAACCTTTTGCAAGGTACTCCTGAAAATGACAGTATTAAAGGTCGTGGAGGCAACGATATTCTAGCTGGCTACGATGGCGATGACATTATAGAAGGTGGTGACGCAGTTGATAATATTTTTGGCGGTACAGGAGTAGACACGCTATTTGGTGGTAATGGCGATGACATAATCAGAGGCGGCGACGATAAAGATTTTATATATGGAGGTGCAGGTGATGATGTTCTTCGAGGTGGAAAAGGCTCTAATGTATTAGAAGGTGGCGATGGTAACGATATTATCTTAGGGTTAGGGGAACGAAAAAGTTTAATTGCACGATTACAAGATAGACTTTCCGAACAAACAGCGGGAGAGATACCACCGTCTTTTAACGATCCAGAAGTTTTAACTGGAGGAGCAGGGGAAGATGTTTTTTTACTAGCTCCATCTAGTCGAAATCCAGGGAAAGCTTTTGAAAGGGGACAGAAGTATGCACAAATTACAGATTTCAATCCATCCGAAGGAGATGTCATCAGATTGCCAGGAACTAGGTTCGATTATGACACTGTAAACTATGGCTTCGACGGCACCGCGATTTTGTATATAGATGATCCTACTGTTAATTTAGATTTCGGTTTAGATCCTCTTTCTATAGGCGGTAGTGGCTTGGCTTTTGATGTTCCAAATGGTTCAGCTTTGGTAGCGATTTTAGAAGATGTAAGCATTACTCAACTAGGCTCGGATGCTTTTACATACGGTTAAACTAAGAATTGTTTAAAGCCTAAATCAGAGCTTATCTAAACAAGACAGCATTTTGAATTTTTCAAGTTAATCGTTGGTTGTTTATTGAATAAAAACTTATGTGAAATGAAGCGCGATTTTATTCGACGAGGTGGAATCTTTTAAAATTTCCTAATTTCGGATGGTGCGTTACGGCTTCGGATACATATTTGTTTTCTTTCAAAAAATTTCGTGCCGTAACACACCCGCGCAATATCCCCCCTATGCCCTATATCCAAACTTCTGTAAAACCCTCAGCCATAACAACCGATAATCAAAAACTTTCCCTTCAGCTTTCTCACCTAAAACTTCAACTCGCCACATCTCCCACATTAATAGCAACCATAAAACTTCACCGATGCGACGCTGACGAATTTGCCCGCCGATTTCACCCGCGAGAATTTTCCGAATCATATCTTCTTGATAGCGCCCTTCAGATTTCAAAATTCCTGTATTCAATCTTTTACTAATTTCTCCCCACAACTCACCCAAGCACCAATTATTTAAAGGTACTCCCATTCCGCGCTTTTCTCGCCAAACAATTTCCGACGGTAGCCACGATTCAACGGCACGTTTGAGGATGTATTTTTCAGTATTACCCTGCAAACAAAGTTCTCCCGAAAGTGCAAAACTCCATTCGGCTAATGCTAAATCGCAAAAAGGCGATCGCACTCTCAAGTTAAATGCTTTTGCTAAATTCGTAGCTCTGGGATGAATGTTTTGTGCGCCTTTGAGCATCAAGCTTGCCCGCCGCAATCTCGCTAAAATATTGTTGGTAAATTCTGGGTTTAATGCTTCTACAATCCAATTTTCTGGATTAATGGTTTCAATTTTACTAGTTACTTTAGCTTGAAAAGATTGCGCTTCATAACCATAAAGGCGATGAAAGGTTCTCAAGTATTGTTGATTAAAATCTTCAGAATTATAAATACCGGCAGCAATTAAAGGTTTATTAGTCCATCCAGCAAATAATTGATCTCCTCCTTCACCGTTAAAAATTACTGAAGTTTCCTTTGATGCAGCTTCGCACAGTAAATATAAGGGTACCGTTACGCCATCGCCAAAAGGTAAATCTAAAGCTTTGACAGTAGCGCTAATTGCCGATTTAATTCGCTTTGGAGTTGCATCCACTTTTACCAAAGGAATTTGTAAATGTGCGGCGACAGTTTCAGCAAAAGGTAATTCGGAAATTGCATATTCACCAAAATCCAAAGCGTAGGCTTTCACTTTTACCCCAGCTTGCACTAATAAAGCCGCAACAATTGAAGAATCTAATCCCCCAGAAAGAAATACTCCTACTTCATGATTGGGTAAATCACTAATTTGACGTTGGATAGAATCTTTTAATAAACTTTGTAGTTGCAATATCGCTGTCTTTTCATCTCGAATTAAATTTTCAGATTCTTTCCACTCGTATCGATTTTGGATTTTAACAACGGATGTATTTGATGTATTTTGATAATTTTGATTAATTTCCCAAATGATTTCACATCCTGTAGGTACTGTGAAAATATTTTCGATGGGAGTTAAAGGAGTGGGTACGTAAGAGAAGCAGTTATAGCTGTAAAAGCCTGGAATACTAACTTGTGGCGAATCTAAAACAGGTAATAACAACTGCATTCGCGTTGCAAACCAAATTATCTGCCCTTGCTGAAACCAATATAAAGGTACGCGCCCTATTCTATCTCGACTTAAAATTAAACGCTTATTTTCAAACTTGATTGCGGCATCTGGCAACTCTGGAATTCCAGCAGCAGAAAGCGAAACTTGACAAATATCTTTCTTTTTAACAATTTCTTCGTCGTTAATAGAAGTTTTATTTGCAATCCATCCAGCGGCATAGAAAAAGCAATCATCATTTTCATAACTTACTTTTTGTAACCCTTTATCATCAGATGCCTTACTAAACACCTTATTTAAAAGAGCTTCCGATTCAGATAAATTACCGCAACCCCAACAACCTATAATCAATTATCAATTATCAATTATCAATTATCAATTACCCATTTTCAAATTACTTAACAACAAACTTATTGCTAGTAATAACCTCATCATCCAAAGTCATTTGTACAAGCCAATTACCAGCAGGAACACTTTCCTTAAATTTGTACCGGCAATGAGTATTCCAAACTTCTTTACTAATAGTTTTAGTTTTCCAACTATTTTGATGAGCAATTTCACGGTTAGGATCGACCCAATTACAGCCTAATTCTACCTGTTTACCTACCGGAGCATCTTCAAGCGTTACATTATAAAATATTTCTGGAGTACTTTGACGGTTAATTTCTTCTAAACTTGCAGAATCATCATTACGTCTAAAACCAACTCGACTATCATAAACATTAATACGTTCTAGTGCTTGCTGCTGCTGTTGCTGCATGAAAAAAGTCGCTGCGATCGCACTTACTACCACAGCCAGCACACCCCCAATTATCAAACGATTGCGTTTCTTCTGCTTATCCATAGCTTGCTTGCGATAAACCTGCATCACAGCTTCATCGAGCAAATCATCAGGTAAATTTAACTCATCTAAAATCTGCTCTAACTCTTCCACTTCAATTTCAGATTGTCGCCGTTGAGACAAACGTTCAACTTCTGCGACAATTTGAGAAACTTGTTTTGTTGTCAAACGCTTCTGCATAGCAATCAGCCAAAGGTATGTACGTAATTTAACTTCTACACTGCACCCTTGGTATCAGCAAACTTAATCCGAACCAGATTTGTAAGGAAAAAGGCAATAGGGAATAGGGAACAAGTTAATTTTATTACCCAACCAATATTTACCGATTAACCTGCTGACAAAATCCTAAAAGTATCTACTTAATCTTGCTCAATTTTTATACAGGCAAGAATTTAATTTCCCATAGTATCAGATTTCAATTACCAACAAATAGTAACTAGATCACAATTGGCAATTATCAATTACCAGTTACCAGTTACCAGTTACCAGTTATAAATTAATAATTCTCCTTGTCCCCCCATCCCCCCATCTCCCCATCTCCCCATCTCCCCCTCTTCCCCCTCCTGCTTGCAAAAATACGGGAGTATGTCACAGTATGAGTGCAACATTCTTCGTTACGGTATTTCGCATGGCACTGGATATTTCCTATTTGCCCTTGGCGTTTATGTTTACTTCTCCGGGCCCAATTTTAGTAAAACTAGGGCCATTAACTATCCGCTGGTATGGCTTATTGATTGCCTCAGCAGTATTGATTGGTGTTACGCTTTCTCAGTATTTGGCGAAGCGTCGTAATGTAAATCCCGATTTATTAAGCGATTTATCGATTTGGCTGGTAATTGGTGCAATTCCTGCTGCCAGAATATATTACGTTTTATTTCAATGGCAGGAATATTCCCAACGTCCGTGGTGGGAGATTTTCGCTATTTGGAAGGGTGGTATTGCTATTCATGGAGCGATTATAGGAGGTCTAATAGTCGCTGTAATATTCGCAAAACTAAAAAAAGTTTCATTTTGGCAATTAGCAGACTTAGTGGCTCCCTCGCTGATTTTGGGGCAGGCAATTGGACGCTGGGGAAATTTCTTCAACTCCGAAGCCTTTGGAAAGCCGACTAATTTACCTTGGAAGCTTTATATTCCTCGTGAAATTACGCTTGTTGATGGCTCAAAAGTTTACCCGCGCCCGCCGCAATTCATTGATGAAAATTTCTTTCATCCGACATTCCTTTACGAATCATTGTGGAATGTGATGATATTCAGTTTGCTGATGATATTATTCTTTCGAGCCTTACAGGGAAAGCTCTCCTTGAAAACAGGAACGATATTCTTGGTTTACTTGGTAGGTTACAGCTTAGGACGCTTTTGGATTGAAGGATTGCGTTTAGATAGCTTAATGCTCGGCCCCTTAAGAATCGCTCAAGTAATAAGTTTAGTAGAAATAGCCATCGGATTAGCTGGCTTATGGTGGCTATACATCAGAAAACGCCCCTTACCAGATGTCGTTTCTACCCAGAGTGAAGAGATAAGGGAGATGAGGAGGTAGGGAGATAGGGAGATGGGGAGATGGGGAGATGGGGAGATAGGGAGATAGGGAGATGGGGAGACAAGGAGACAAGAATAATTTTAACCTTTAACCTTAATTACTCCTAACTATTCCAATTACCAATTACCAATTCCCAATTTCCAATTACCAATTCCCAAAAATAAAAAATGCCCCAGAGTATTCTCTAGGGCTTAACCAGGGTGCATCTACCAATCAATATTTCTATATATAGGGGTTGAATCCGGAAAGATACCGTGATATTTCCTAAAAAAATTTGAAGGAGAGGGCATTGCCTGTTGTTTTTATGCGTGAAAATACTAGTATTTTGTGTGAGCAAAAAGCTGAAAGTAAATTAAAGCCAGCAGTTTATATTGTGGGTGCTGGTCCTGGCGACCCCGATTTATTAACGATTAGAGCGCAAAAGCTACTTCAACAAACCGATGTAGTTTTATTTGCAGACTCTTTAGTCCCTCAAGAAATTTTAGAATTTTGTCGGGAAGATGCTCAAATCATTCGCACGGCTTCTAAAACCCTCGAAGAAATTGTGCCGATGATGGTGGAAATTGTGAGAAATAATCAATCGGTTGTGCGTTTGCATTCGGGAGATCCAAGTCTTTACAGCGCCATCCACGAACAAATGCAGCAACTTGCCCAAGCTGAGATTCCTTTTGAAGTCATTCCCGGTATCAGCGCTTTCCAAGCCGCCGCCGCAAAATTAAATGTCGAGCTTACGGTACCGGGTTTAGTGCAAACCATCATCCTTACCCGCATCAGCGGGCGCACCCAAGTACCGCCAAAAGAAGAATTAGCCTCACTAGCAGCACATCAAGCTAGTCTTTGCCTGTATTTGAGCGCCCGCCACGTCGAAGATTCCCAAGCAAAATTGTTAGAACATTATCCCCCCGAAACCCCCGTAGCAATCTGCTTTCGCGTCGGCTGGCATGACGAAAAAATTCTTGTAGTTCCCCTAAGCGAAATTGCAGAATGCACTCACAAAGAAAAACTAATTCGCACCACACTTTATATAATTAGCCCCGCCCTTGGTGAGGCAACAGCGCGATCGCGATTGTATCACCCAGAGCATTCGCATTTATTTAGACCAAAGTAGGGGAGACAAGGAGACAAGGAGACAAGGAGATAAGAAAAATTTTAACCTTTAACCTTTAACCTTAATAACTCCTAACTATTCCCAATGCCCTATTCCCCATTCCCCACTCTTCGATAAACTGAACGGTAGAGAAGTAATTAGGTTTCTGAAACTCATGTTGGACGAACAAGCTAAAAAAACGATGTTGCGGAAGATTCCTCACGGTTTATATATTTGTGGGGTTAAGGATGGTGAAGAGGTTAACGGTTTTACTGCGAGCTGGTTGATGCAATCTTCGTTTAAGCCGCCTTTGGTTGTAAATTGTGTCAAAGGAGATTCTATATCCCATCAAATGATTGAAAAAAGTGGGGTATTCGCCATCAGCTTCTTAGAAGACACGCAAAAAAACTTAGCAGAAAAATTCTTTAAACCCATGCGCCGCGTTGGGAATAAATTTGAAGATGTAGAATTTTCCCTTGGTAAAGAAACTGGATGTCCGATTATTACCGACTCTTTGGGATATATCGAATGTCAGGTTGTCGGAAAAGTTGATAAAGGCGATCATACCGTTTATGTTGGCGAAGTTATCGCTGCGGGAGTTCACCGTGAAGGCAAACAACTCAATCTCGAATCAACTAGCTGGAATTACGGCGGGTAAATATTGTTAGGAGTTAGGAGTTAGGAGTTAGGAGTTAGGAGTTAGAAATAACCAATCCAAAATCTAAAATCTAAAATCCAAAATCGGATTATGCCTTTAATTAAAGTCCAAAGTTCTATATCTACTCCTCAAAAAGCTGAAGTTGAGGGGATGCTGAAAACCTTGTCATCTAAATTAGCAAAGCATACCGGGAAACCGGAATCTTATGTAATGACGGCTTTTGAAGCAGAAGTTCCCATGACTTTCGGTGGTAGTACCGACCCAGTTTGTTACATAGAAATCAAAAGTGTCGGTACAATGAAACCCGAACAAACGAAGTCCATGAGTCAGGATTTTTGCCAAGAAATTAATCAAGCCCTTGGTGTGCCTAAAAATCGCATTTATATCGAATTTGCCGATGCCAAAGGTGCAATGTGGGGTTGGAACGGCAATACGTTTGGTTGATTTTTTTACCTTAATGTAGAGACGTAGCACTGCTACGTCTCCCTAACGTTTTGGTTGTATCATTCATTTATCTCCACGCCTTCAGCTCTCGCTAAAATCAATTTAAAGTTAAAGTTAAATATACTTGCGATGAAAGGCATCCATAATGGCTAAAGACGTTTTCCATCAACAGGTTAAAAATGCTTTAATCTAAAGATGGATGGAAGATTACCCATGACCCCTTAACAATTCGTATTAGTGAAGCAGTAAAATTACAGATTGATTTAGCAGCAGAAAACGCTATTGCAGCAGAACGAGATTCAGAAAAAATTGCTGTAGAAATTAAAAGCTTTATTGCGGATTCAGATATTAGCGCATTTCATACCGCATTAGGTCAATATCTTAACTATTGCCAAGCACTTGAAGAACAAGAACCTTACCGAATTGTTTACTTAGCCGTTCCGATTGAAACCTACCAGGATTTTTTTCAGCTTTCTTTCATCCAACGTGCTTTAAAACGTTACCAAATAAAGCTAATAATTTACAATCCTAAATTAGAGGAAATTGAGCAATGGATAAGTTAGAACAATATCGAGAATTTGTGAAGAAAATTTTAACGGAACACGCTCAGATAGCTACCAATAATGATGATAACGTCAAGGCAGAGCTAATTTTTGATCGAGAAAATGATCATTATCAATTGGCTTATGTTGGTTGGCAGGGAGATAAGCGAGTATTTGGCCCTGTAATGCACTTTGATATTCAAGATGGCAAAATCTGGATTCAATATAACGGTACGGAAGATTCTGTTGCCGAAAGGTTGGTTGAAATGGGTGTACCAACTTTAGATATAGTTATCGGTTTTCATTCTTCTTTTAAACGCCAATTTACTCGTTATGCGGTTGGTTAAATATACGTTATTAATTAAAGCTTGATTAAATTCCCTCAGCTTGTAGTAAGGGATTTATCGCTTCATTAGAGAACGCGCATTTCTGACTACGAACTATTATCTACTCTCCCCCGACAATAAAAAGCTCAAATAATCTACCATAAAGATTCACTGTCTTCTTAATCATCGCGGTTTCACTATGTCTGTTAATTCTGTAGTTTCTTCTAAACCTCCCACTCCTAAATATCCGAAAATTTCTGTCCCTCCTTTATTGGGAGCATCTTTGGAAGAGTTGACTGCTTGGGTACAAGAGCAGGGACAACCAGCTTACAGAGGAAAACAGTTACATCAGTGGATATATCAAAAGGGCGCTCGTTCCTTGGCTGATATTACTGTGTTTTCTAAGCAGTGGCGGGAATCTGTAGCGGAAATTCCCGTAGGGCGTTCTACTTTACAGCATCGTTCGACTGCTCCCGATGGCACTGTAAAATATCTTTTGGAATTGGCAGATGGGGAAATTATCGAAACCGTTGGTATGCCAACTTTTAAAAAATGGGGCAAAAATCGGAATAGACAAGGAGAAAAGCAAGGAGAATTAGAACGTTTAACGGTTTGCGTTTCTACTCAAGTTGGTTGTGCGATGGCTTGCGATTTCTGCGCTACTGGTAAGGGTGGTTTCAAGCGAAATCTAACTCGTAGCGAAATTGTTGACCAAGTTTTGACGGTACAAGAAGAATTTGGACAACGGGTTACTCATATCGTATTTATGGGTATGGGAGAACCGTTATTAAATGTAGATAATACTTTGAGTTCTATTCAATCCCTTAATAAAGATGTGGGAATCGGACAGCGCAACTTAACTGTCTCTACAGTAGGTGTTCCCGGACGTATTCGTAATTTAGCAAAATATCGCTTACAGGCTACCCTTGCAGTTAGCCTCCACGCACCAAATCAAGAATTGCGAGAAGAACTTATTCCCAGCGCTCGTAAATACAAAATTGAAGAATTATTTGCCGAATGTCGCGACTACGTAGAAATGACCGGACGGCGCGTATCTTTTGAATATGTACTTCTTGCCGGTGTCAACGACCTTCCAGAACACGCACATCAACTATCGCGGCAGTTACGCGGATTTCAATGTCACGTAAACTTAATACCTTATAATCCCATTGAAGAAGTAGATTATCAACGCCCAACTTACGATCGCATTCAAGCTTTTGTACAAGCCTTAGAAAAACACCATACCGCACACAGCGTTCGTTACTCCCGTGGTTTAGAAGCAGACGCTGCCTGCGGACAGTTGCGAGCTAGTAAGAAATAGGATGGGTGGGGAGAGAGGGAGAGAGGGGGATGGGGAGACAAGGGGACAAGGGGAAAATAATTATTAATAACTCCTAGCTTCTAACTCCTAATTCTTAACTCCTAATTCTTATCTCCTAACTCGGTGAGCTATTCCCAATGCCCCATGTCCTATACCCCATTCCCAATTCTTATTTACTGGCGTAAATACCGGGGGCGTAAGCTTCAATAACTTTTCCGGTGCGGGTGCAGTTAATCATTAAGTAATCGCAATTTGCACAGCTTGTGCGACATATTTGGCGTTCGCAAATATAATGTCTTTCGCATTTACTACCACAATTGGGACAGCAAACTTTTTGTATTATCTCCGTTTTGAAATCTTTGTTCTCGTGCTTTTGTTGAGAAGGCACTGTTTCTAATTCTTTGGTCTTCATGTAATTAATTGATAAAACTTGAGAAGGCACTGTTTCTAATTCTTTGGTTTTCATTTAATTAATTGATAAAATATTATAGAAATCAAATTCAATATACTTTTTGCATCTGTTTTATTAAGGCAACAAACCTCCTACGTTTTTCTATTATCTTTTTACAGCAACCAATTTCCATCTAACTTTAGATATAAAAACGTTGAATAGACCTGATTTATGTCTTTCTATGAGTCGATCCTCGTTGCATATGCTTTGAGACTGCTTGATTTGAAGTCATTCCAGGATAAGCCAATCGTATTCATAATCGCGAAAACATTATTATTTTTTAATAAGTTCGATTTATAACAGATAAATGGTTCAAATAACAAAATATAAAGATAAGGCATTTATAGATTGAAGCCTTCATATAAAGGTGTAGATGGAAAAACTAAATGATTTAAGAAAATTATTTGCCAGCTGTGAGGGCTTTGTAATGATGGTTGCCCAGGCTTCTGCGGGTGATGTAGCGCTGCCTCATGCGCCCATTGGTATTACAAGTGCATAATTCCCACCCAACTCGAACCAAATAATAATAGTGGGAAGCTTTGCTGTTTTCTTTAACAATGATTAAAAATACTGTTGGTATCGACGCATACTTACAGTAACAGCCCAGTTTACTGTTATTATTTCTCATGCATTTATAGCGATAAAAAAAATGGATAACGAAAACCACCGCGCTTACTGGCGGAAAAATGTAGCTTTAATTCGCAATCTTTTAATAGTTTGGGCTTTAGTATCCCTGGTATTTAGTATTCTGCTAGTCGAGCCTTTAAATACAATCCGTTTTTTTGGCGTACCCTTTGGCTTTTGGATGGCGCAGCAGGGTTCAATCTTGGTATTTGTGGCGTTGATTTTTATTTACGCCGTGCAAATGGATAAATTAGACCGCGAACATAATATTAGAAGATAGGGGAAAATCGTGACGGTTGAAATTTGGACAATTTTGTTTGTTGGCGCTTCATTTTTAGCTTACGTCTACATAGGTTGGCAGTCTCGCATTAAAGATACTAAGGGCTTTTTTGTCGCCGGACAAGATATACCAGCCCTAGCTAATGGTGCTGCGACTGCTGCTGACTGGATGTCGGCAGCTTCATTTATTTCGATGGCGGGGATAATTTCGACTTTGGGCTACGATGGCTCAATTTACTTGATGGGATGGACTGGCGGTTACGTACTGCTAGCACTACTCCTAGCTCCCTATTTGCGAAAATTTGGCAAATATACCGTACCCGACTTTGTTGGCGATCGCTATTATTCCCAATTCGCTCGATTGGTTGCTGTCATAGCCGCTATCTTCATTTCGCTAACTTACGTCGCTGGACAAATGCGGGGTGTTGGTATCGTTTTCAGCCGCTTTTTACAAGTTGATGTCAATACTGGTGTAATTATCGGTATGGTAATCGTCGGCTTTTTCGCGGTATTGGGAGGAATGAAAGGCATTACCTGGACGCAAGTAGCCCAATACTGCGTTTTAATTATCGCTTATCTTATCCCTGCGGTTGCGATCGCCTTTATTCTTACAGGAAATCCGATTCCGCAATTTGCGTTTACCTTCGGCGATATTGCAGATAAATTAAATGCCGTTCAAGTTGACTTGGGTTTTAAGGAATATACCCAGCCATTCGCCAACAAATCAATGTTGGACGTGCTGTTTATTACCATTGCTTTGATGGTAGGAACAGCAGGCTTACCCCACGTAATTGTCAGGTTCTACACGGTTCCTAACGTCCGCGCCGCTCGTTATTCTGCGGGTTGGGCATTATTATTAATTGCCATACTTTATACCACCGCTCCCGCCCTTTCGATGTTTGCTCGCTACAACTTAATTAATTCACTGCATAATAAAACCATTGTAGAAGTACAGCAATTAGACTGGGTGAAAAAATGGGAAAATACTGAATTATTGGTTTTCGACGACAAAAACGGTGATGGGAGGTTGCAGTTAACCCCAGACGAAGCAACCAACGAAATCGTAATTGATAAAGATATCATCGTACTTTCCACCCCAGAAGTAGCCAAACTTGCGCCTTGGGTAATTGCCTTAGTAGCCGCAGGAGGTTTAGCGGCAGCTTTATCTACAGCATCCGGTTTGCTGCTAGTGATTTCAAGCTCCATCGCTCACGACGTTTATTTCCGCATGATAAACCCCCACGCATCGGAAAGTAGGCGGGTATTCGTCGGCAGAATCATGGTAGGTTTTGCAGTAGTAGTCGCCGGATACTTTGGCGTAAACCCGCCGGGATTTGTAGCGCAAGTAGTAGCATTTGCCTTCGGATTAGCAGCAGCCAGTTTCTTCCCCGCCATATTCTTAGGAATATTCGACAAACGCACAAACAAAGAAGGTGCGATCGCCGGAATGTTAACTGGCTTAATTTTCACCACAGCCTATATCATCGGCGTAAAATTTGCTGGAATGCCCACATGGTTTTTCGGTGTTTCCGCCGAAGGTATCGGCACATTAGGTATGATAATTAACTTAATTGTCACCCTAATAGTTTCGCGCTTAACACCACCACCACCAGCAGAAATTCAAGCTTTAATTGAAGACTTACGCAGCCCAATTGTGGAAGAAGAAACATCCACGGTGGTGCATTAGGGAGATGGGGAGATCGCACAGCCACTGCGTTGGGCGGGTTCCCCGACTTGTAACAAGTGGCGCAACCCGGAGGGGGGGATGGGGAGACAAGGGGACAAGGAGAGAGGGGGTAGAGCGTGTTTTCAAACTCGTTGTATCCGGCGGAAAAAGGTAATTTTGGGCAGGGTGCATTGATGAATCGAGGGGATTTAAGTAACGAGCAATGGGAGCGGTTAAAACCACTACTTCCACCACAAAAACCTCATACCGGCAAGCCAAGTAAAGACCACCGAACGGTCATTAATGGAATCCTGTGGATTCTTAGAACTGGAGCACCCTGGCGAGATATGCCGGAACATTACGGTCCGTGGGAAAGTGTCGCAACCAGGTTTTACAGATGGCAAAAAAATGGTATTTGGAACCAAATTTTAGAATCCTTACAGGCGATCGCTGACAAGGAAGGACATCTTGATTGGGAGGTACATTACGTGGATGGAACAGTGATACGCGCCCATCAACAGCACTACGGCGGTAAAAAAGGGGCGTTCGCGCAGCGTCTCGAAGAGAAGAAGATGAAAAATTAGGGCGTTCTCGTGGTGGATTCAGTACAAAAATACACATCAGATGTGAAGGCAAAGGAAAACCGATCACTTTTCTTCTTAGTCCAGGTCAGCGAAACGAGTCGCTTTTTCTCTAACAATTGATGGAACAAGGTTCTGTTAAGCGTTCTGGGCGGGGTCGTCCGCGCATTCGTCCTTTAAGACTGGTTGGAGATAAAGGTTACACGGGTCGTAGAATCCGTAATTACCTTCGTCGTCGCGGTATTCGTTTAACCATCCCAAGACTAAGCAACGAACCACGTCGCGGTCCATTCAACCGTGAAATCTACCGTCAACGTAACCTTGTAGAGCGTGCTATTAACCGAATCAAACAGTTTCGCCGTATCGCGACGCGATACGAAAAGCTTGTACAAAATTATACTGCGATGTTGACGATACGCGAAGCGTCGCCCTTTAGGGCTATCGCGCTAATTTTATTGTGGTTATAGTTTGAAAACACGCCCTAGGCTTAAAGTGTAGTTGACCTCTAAAGAATAATTCTCGTAAACCTTTATAAGATTTAAAAGCTTCAGTCACAGACCTTAAAGTTTGTTGCATAGGTGTCGATGGCATCGATTGAGCTAACAGCGTTTTAGAAACTGATGGCTCAAAGTCTAAATCAAACTTACCTGTTAACAACTTCCCAGTCTTAAATAAAATTTGATGTGCAAAATAAATACCGCAATTATAGAGCTTCCCAGATAGTTGACAGAGGTATTCTAATAGCGACTCAGTATCTTTATCCAAGCGCAGTAAAACTTGCTGAACACCCATATTTTTCTTAACCTTAGCCATTGACCGACCTCTCAGTGTTATCTTGTATGTATGTTAACACGCATAAACAGAAGAATAAATGCCTTTTAAGAAAAATAATCAATATGGTTTTGAAAAAAAACTTGACCGTCCTCTCGACAAAAAGATAATTGGTTTTAGGTGCTATGAAGGTCAAGCAGATAAGTTGAAGCAAATTCCTGATTGGCAAGAAAAGTTTAGGCTATATATTGACGAACTAATTAAAGACCACAGCGAATAAATTCGCGCGTGGCGTTTTTCCTCCCAGCTTTAAAAAGAGTGGGCTTCCAAACTACCGAGATTTTCTTGTGAGGAGGATGGGGAGATGGTGAAGCCACTCTCGTGGGTCCGTCTCCCGCAGTACGAGAGAAGTGGTGTTAGCGTAGCGTCTCCGGAGGAGATACCCGAAGGGGGAGATGGGGGAATGGGGAGTTTTCAATTACCAATGCCCCATGCCCAATTCCCAATCTAACTAAATTGTTCTTCTGCATCTAAATTGAATAGTTTTTGTAGAGTTTGCATACAGTGTCGTCTGGCTTCGACATCTTGCTGCGCTCTCAACTGCACCATTGGATCGTGTAATATTTTGTTTACAATTCCTCGCGTTAGGGCTTCAATTACTTCTTGATGTTTTTCGCCAAATTCCGAACCCAATCTGGATAAAGCTTTTTCTAATTCTTGCTCGCGGATGGTTTCAATTTTGTTTCGCAAAGAACTAATAGTCGAAACTGTTTCCAGGCTGCGCCACCAAATATCAAAAGCATCTACTTCTTGTTCTAAAATCCCTTCTGCTTCCCGCGCTATTTGACGACGACTTTCTTGGTTTTGCGCTACTACAGCTTTTAAATCGTCTACATTAAATGCCTGTACGTTGTCTAGTTCGTTGACATCCGAATGAACGTTACGCGGTACGGAAATATCAAATAACATCAAAGGACGACTGGGTTCTAAAACCAATTCTAATTTGCTGCGGTCAATTATTGGCTCTGTCGCAGAAGTACTTGTAAAGACTAAATCGCTCTCGTTAATTACTGGCATCATTTGTTCCAGAGGTTGAGTGCGGATAGTACAAGCACTAAATTTATTCGCTAATTCCTCAGCCCTTTTAACCGAACGATTTAAAATACAAATTTCGACTGCACCTTTGGATATCAGATGCTTTACCAGCAAATGCGACATTTTGCCCGCGCCAACAATGGTAACTCGAACTGCTGCTAAATTTTGGGCTTTAATCTGAGCTAGTTCCACCGCAGCAGAACTAATGGAAACCGCACCAGTTCCGATACTAGTTTCGCTACGCACGCGCTTACCGGCTGTGATGGCTTGTTTAAATAATTTGTTTAAAACCGTTTTGATACCTTTATATTGTTGACCAATTTTATGAGTAGTTTTAATCTGAGCCAGAATTTGTCCTTCTCCAAGCACCAGGCTATCTAAACCACTACTAACTCGCATTAAATGCATCACCGCATCTTGATGCAGCAGCATAAACAAGTGAGGTCTTAAAATGGTTACAGGTAATTTACTATGTTCCGAGAGAAATTGAATTACTTCTCGGATGCCTTGTTCGCTTTCTTGAGTAACAATATAAATTTCTAAACGGTTACAAGTGCTGAGAATTGTTACTTCTTCAATACTGGGGTAGCTTAACAGGTGAGCGATCGCACCTTCAGTTTGTGGTTCGGGAATGCTAAGTTTTTCTCGAACTTCTACGCTCGCTGTTTTGTGGCTTAAGCCTACTACTGCTATATGCATTACTTTAAATGGTAATTACTAACTATTTATTGATAATTGATATTCTTGAAATGAAAATGGGCAACTGAAAAAAGTTATGAGTTATGAGTTATGAATTATGTGAATTAAAAATGCCTTTATTACCTGTAAATATTTTGAGATCGGTTTCAAATCGTATTAAAAGGATTATCAAGGCAATTAAGATGATTTGAATCATAAATTCAAAAATCCCAATTTTTAACTCTTAACTGCTAACTCCTAACTGCTAACTCCTAACTGTACAGACGTAGCATTGCTACGTCTCTACAACAACTCCTAACTCTCAACTTCTTAGTGAAGACTTATGGTTTCTGGCTTATTGGTCATATGAATGGTATCAACAAACCGGGCAGTTTTGGATTGACTCGAAATTACTAAGCTTTGAGTTCTAGCTCCTCCGTGGAAGAAACGAACGCCTTCCATTAAGGTTCCGGGAGTAATACCGCAGGCTGCAAACAGTACGTTTTCGCCTTTAGCTAGTTCTTCGGCGGTGTAAACTTTATCTGGGTCATTAATACCCATTTCTTTAAGTCTGGCAAGGTTGCTTTCTTTGCTTTCGCCAATCAAACCTGTTTTGACTATTTCTGGATCGTAGATCAATTGTCCTTGGAAGTGACCGCCCAAGCAACGCATTGCAGCAGCAGAAATTACACCTTCGGGAGCCGCACCAATACCCATTAAGGCATGAATGTTGGTTCCTTCAAATCCGCAGGAGATAGCAGCAGAAACGTCACCATCGCTAATTAACCGGACTCTTGCGCCAGCTTGACGAATTTCGGCAATTAAATCTTTGTGACGGGGACGATCCATCACTACTACTACTAATTCTTCTATCGAACGATTCATACATTCAGCTAGAATTTTTAGGTTTTCAGTAGCAGATTTATCGATATCTACTTTGCCCTTGGCTTGTGATGGTGCCGCTAACTTTTTCATGTAAAAGTCAGGTGCAGCAAATAAACCGCCTTTTTCCGAAATTGCGAGTACTGCCATCGAACCATTTTGACCGTATGCTACCAGGTTAGTACCTTCACAAGGGTCAACGGCGATGTCAATTTCAACTAATTCATCGGGGTTACAGAAAGTCTTGGCATCTTCGCGAGTACAAATTCCCACTTCTTCACCGATGTAAAGCATGGGAGCATCATCGCGTTCGCCTTCTCCAATCACAATGCGTCCGCGCATATAGATTTTGTTCATTCTTTCCCGCATAGCTTCCACTGCTACTTGGTCGGCGGTATTCTTTTCGCCCTTACCCATCCATCGAGCGCTGGCGATCGCCGCTAGCTCAACTACCTCAATAATCTCTAACCCAAGAGTATTTTCCACGAAGTCTGCCCTCTCAATTGCTTGGCCATTCGCGGTAAAAGCGAATTGCGATTTCAGTTATTAAGTCTACCAAAGGGCGTATACCCGTGGAAATGCGTCTTGCCAATTCGTTTTGTTAAGTTTTGCTGCCGAGCATATTTCTGGCATCAAACTATTGGCATATATTACTATTTCATTTTAGTACTTTTTTTACATTCGGATATATGTAATTGTAATTTTGGTCAATTAACATTGAGTTGAGTTTTTTTATTATGTTGATTAATTAATCTAATGGCTTTTTATATTAATATTAATGAACATATTCTTCTTTTGTTGGCTTATTATATGCAATTTTAAAATCGCCAAATATATTTGATTCAGTTTTAATTTGTCAAATTAATCGCGAAAGAAGGGAACGGTAAACGGTGAAGAGAGAATATAAAACGCACGCTGTTTCAAGCAAAATTTAATCATGTATTTTATCTAATTTAGTTAAAATGAAATATCTGATTGAATATATTAATTAAAATAAAAATAGTAAATTTACTTGCAATATTAATCATCTCTACGCTACGTATTTATATCCTTCTCTAGCTGCGAATATTCCTTTTGGGCAATAATAAATTAAATATAAATATTGTATATCCACCTTGGTGTATGGCTTTGAAGAATTTGTAATTAAGAAAAAACCCCCAACTGCTAGGCTAAAAGAAAGTTTCAAATTCAAAAAAATTCTCACGTAAAAAATATGCTTGACTTTCTCAACCCGCTTTTAGGTCGCCATCCCGAAAAAATCAAAGCAAACGTCGAAATTTATACCTGGCAGACTTGTCCTTACTGCATCCGGGCAAAAATGCTTTTATGGTGGAAAGGAGTTAAATTCACCGAATACAAGATTGATGGAGACGAAACCGCTCGAACCGCAATGGCTTCCCGTGCCAATGGAAAGCGCACAGTACCACAAATTTTTGTGAATAATCAACACGTTGGTGGTTGCGACGATTTGTATAAATTAGATACCCAAGGTCAACTTGATTCTTTGTTAAATCAGCCTGCAACAGCTTGATTAAAACAGGACTTGCATAAGTCCTATAAAAATATAAAGCTTTTGCTAAAATCATTTGAATACAATTGAAAACCCGGCTTCTTTGAGAGGCTGGGTTATTTTGATCGGGACTTACGCAACAAAAATTTGGTATTCCTAACGTAAGATTCCCCCTTTTTAAGAGCGGCTTTTTGTAATAGGTATAACTCCTAACTCTTAACTCCTAACTTTTCTTAAAAATATGTTAAATCTCAACGAAGAATATTTGATACATAGAAAATGGATGAAACAGGCTTTAAAACTGTCTCAATTGGCGGGAGAAGCAGGTGAAGTTCCTGTGGCCGCTGTTGTTATTGATTCATCCCAAAATATGATTGCTTTCTGTGAAAATAGAAAGCAACGCGACAATGACCCCACCGCTCATGCGGAAATTCTCGCTATAAGAGAAGCAACGCGAAGGTTACAAAGTTGGCGGCTTGATGAATGTAGTCTCTACGTTACTCTCGAACCTTGCCCGATGTGCGCTGGTGCTATTGTCCAAGCCCGTGTGAATCGATTAATCTATGGAGTAGATGACCCGAAAACTGGGGCAATTCGCACGGTTGCCAATATTCCCGATAGTGCGGCTTCCAATCACCGTTTGAGTGTAATTGGAGGCATCCGAGAATCTGAATGTCGCTTGTCATTACAAACTTGGTTTGCTAATCGGCGACATAGCACAACATAAAGGACAGAGGTAAAACTGTCCAGTCAGTGCTACAAAAGTCAGGGGAGAAAATCTACGGTGTTACTAATCAAGAATTCTTTACATTTTGATTTACTTAATATTCAGCAGTCACCGAGATGATGGAATTTGATTTGATATTCGATACGGACAGACGAAAAATAGCCGATAGTAAAGCAAGTACTAAGTTGGCTGATGCGAATTCGCGAATTTCTCCTTGGTTAAGTTCTTTGACTTACCTACTGGCAGGAAATGTACTTTTACCTTTGTACTTTAGCCAAATTACGATTGTCGGACAGGAAAATTTACCAAAAAGCGGCCCAGTAATTTTAGCTCCCACCCACAAAGCACGTTGGGATTCTTTACTTTTGCCTTATGCAACCGGACGTTGCGTTACCGGAAGAGATTTGCGGTTTATGGTTACAAGTACTGAGTGTCAGGGTTTTCAAGGTTGGTTTGTGCGACGTTTGGGAGGATTCCCCGTAAATTCACAACGCCCTTCAATTACAACTCTTCGCCATACTGTAGAATTACTCAAGCGCGGCGAAATGTTGGTTATTTATCCCGAAGGCGGTATTTTTCGCGATCGTGAAGTTCACCCCTTAAAACCTGGAATCGGACGTTTGGCTTTGAGCGCTGAATCTACTCATCCTGGTTTAGGAGTGAAAATTGTGCCTATTTCTTTTAATTACAGTCACCCTTATCCAAGCTGGGGTACGGATGTAAGCATTAGTATCGCTCCAGCAATAAAAGTTTCTGATTATGCTCAAGGCTGTGTAAAGCAAGATGCGAAAAGTCTTACAGATGACTTGGCTTATTCTCTTCAACAACTAAATTATCAATATGATGATTTTGCTAGTAGCGCTTTCATGTCAGTAGAAAGTTAGTTGTTAGTTGACGATTTACGCCCAACTGCTGAAAATTGTTAATTGTTAATTGATAAAGCAAGTTCCCAATTCTTTAATTTGCCTACATCTTGTGGTGCAGTATCAATAATCCATAGTTGCCAGTTGCCTTTGGCTGACTGATTGAGTAGATTTTTTAAAACTGGATGGGTTTGCACCGAATAAGTGGTAAGTAAATCTTGACGACGACCTAAAGTACGACTTTGCAGCAATACCCGTTGATTGTTGGGAGCAATTAAATAAATTTCTAAATCGCTTAAAAATTCATGTTGGATATTGACGTTAACTTGAATATCGCCAATATTACCCGAGTCAGATATCTGAATGGAGCTTTTTATGCCTTGTTTATGATTATCGGGAATAGGTAATACAGAATTATTACGTGCTTCTATAAGTCTGGTTGCAACTGCGGCATTTGCTTGCAGCTTTTGCGCTGCTTTGACAGCCGATAGTGCATTTACTTTACCGTAACCAAACCATTTTGAATGACCGTTCTCATCGTAACTACCGTAACGCAAACCTAGTTGTGGATCTGTGTCCAAATCAACAATTTTATCTGCCGTTTCTTCAAGTATGCGTTTTACTTGTGCGACTGTTAAGTCAGGGTTTACTGACAAAATTAATGCCGCGACTCCAGCGACTACCGGAGTCGCGCTGGAAGTGCCGCCAAAATAACTAGTAAAATCGCCTTTGCTGTAGCCAGCAGATCCTAATTGATCGGTTGTAAACATTCCCTTTCCAGGAAGTGAAGCTGAAATGGCGGGTTGGGAATAAATAAAACCTGTTTGTTCAAACCATATTCCCGGTTGAGCGTTATTACTCGGAGCGCATACCGAAATATTCGTACCCCAATTGCTGTAGGCGGCTTTTTTATTCAAACTAGTAGATGCAGAAACCGTAATTACATCTGGATGTACCGCAAATCCACTTAGCCATCTTGTCTTACCAGTCACAATATTTTTTACCCAACCGCGTTCGTATACCGTGCCGTTAATCGGACGGTTGGCGTTACCAGCAGCAAATAAAATCGCGCAACCCTTACCATTGCGTCCTTTGGTAGCAGCACGAGTAATAGCAGCGCGTTGACGCAAAGAAAGCGGGAAATATACAGCCGTTGCCCCCCAACTGCAAGAAATTACACTCGCTCCTTTTTCAATTGCCCAATCAAAAATCGCTTCTATAGATTCATCATCTAAAAATCCACTAGTACGAATAGGCATAAACGCACAACCCGGAGCAATGCCGGAAATACCCGTACCGTTTTCTTCGGCGATCGCGATTCCCGCACAAGCAGTACCGTGGCTGGGTTGTTTTTGTGATGGTGTTGGTAAAAAATCTTTATCTTTTAAATCTAAGGGGGCAACTATTTTTCCACTACCCATAAAATCGGGATGATTCAGATCCAAAGAATCATCTACTAGGGCAACAGTTATCGAACGAACTCCTCTAGTAATATCCCACGCTTTTTCTACCGAAATATGAGAACCATAAGCTAATTGATTACCACCATTGTGATTTAGATACCATTGTTGAGAATATTGAGGGTCGCGAGGCTTATAATAAGCTTGTTGATGGATAATAATATTCGGCTCGCTAGCTACAACACATGGTAATCCTTGTAACCTATTAGCAATTTTTATGGGATTTTGTGTAGCTTGTTTACCAACTTTAAATGCAAAAGTATTAGGAAGACCATCAATAGCTTTATAAACAATCAAGCCAAACTTGGCTGCAATGGCATTAACTCTGGCAGAATCGACCCAAGAAGCAAATTCAATCGTAATTTGGTCGCTTAGATAAACTCGGTTTCCAGGATTACCTTTAATTTGGTAAACATGACTGGCGAAAGCAACCGAAGTCGAACTCCGCGCTTGAGACATCGCCATCTCTAAGCTACTGGGCGCAACTTTAAACAATTCTAAACGGGAAGTAGGAATAGTATTGCGCCAACTACCTAAAAAATTCTGAGCTAATTCCTTGACAGAAATATTAGAGTTTTTACGAACTGTAAAGCGGTCGGAAATCTTTTCTAGGATTAATTCTTCACCGCCACGTTGTATAATCATTCCTAAACTGCTATCTGGTACTCCAGAGTCGAAATTTTCGCTTGTATTTGCGCTCATATTCATGACAGCGATTTTGGTAACTCTAATGGTTGTGGGAACTCAATCGATTGAATTTTCAGTCTAAATTCACAGACAGTTAGTATGTGGCTTTGCTTTGTTTTGATAGCAAAACAGAGTTAAGATACCCGAAGTTTTCATCCTTACTCTTTTTAGTAGTCCCAAGTATTTATCCCCATGAAATTTGCTGCAACCGTTCCTACTATTTGTCTGACTTTGCTATCGGTAATAGCAAGTTTTAGCCTGCGATCGCCCGCTCACGCTCAGGTTAAACTACCTAGTGGTAGCACGCAAGTACAACCGATAGATCCAAACGATCCAAATAATCTTCAGCCAACCGGACAAACAACAAGCGTGTTGAGTCTCGATGGTGGCAAGCGTTTGATGTCCGAAGCTAGTAATGCAGTTGCTTCACAGAACTATTCTTTAGCTGCCGACAAACTCAAGGAAGCGCGTTTAGTTTTCAATCAGCTATCAAATTTCTACCAGCAGCTAAACTCTAGTTTTGCTGGAATTGACAACAGATTAGCCGATTCCCAGCGCAAAAAAGCTTTATCTACCGCTCAAATGCGAGATGAAGCCACCTATCAGCTGGCATTAGTACACAGAGCGCAAAACAAACCAGAATTAGCCGTACCTCTGCTGGTACAGATTATCAAAAGTCAAAATCCAACCAGAGATTTAGGTAAAAAAGCTTATCAACAATTATTTGAATTAGGTTTTGTTGATTCTCCTTTCGGTAAAGACGGTGGTAGATCTTCTTCTTCTCAGAAATAATAATCCTTTTTGATATCTACAATAAAATTATTAAATGTGCCATCGTTAAATTTTTAGCGGTGGTTTTTGAATTTTGCGGAGTAGGGAGTGGGGAGAGAGGGGAGATGGGGAGATGGGGAGACAAGGGGAGAGGGGGACAAGGGGAATTTTAACCTTTAACCTTTAACCTTTGGTCTTAATTACTTCTAACTGATAACTGACAACCGCTCGCTCTTGTTCAAATTTTGTACATAATATTAAGGTGTAGGGAAATAATTAATTTTAAGGGATAGCGATGATAAGTCCGCAGCAAGTAGAAGAGATGATAAAGACTCAAATGCCAGACGCTCAAGTTAAGGTAGAAGATTTAACTGGCGGTGGCGACCATTATCAAGTAAGTGTAGTTTCATCGCAGTTTGCTGGCAAGGGATTAGTAAAGCAACATCAGTTGGTTTATGGTGCGTTGAAACAAGCTATGTCTACCGAAGCAATTCACGCTCTAGCACTTAAAACATATACTCCCGAAGCTTGGCAAACAGCAGCCGCTTCATAATCGCTAGTTATAAGTTATAAGTTATAAGTTATGAGTTATGAGTTATAAGTTATGAGTTATAAGTTTTGAATTATTTACAGAAAGATTAATTAACTTATAGCTGTAACAATAGTTGTAAACAAACTCTAGCTTCTAGCTTAAAATACCAGTCTTCGCAGCCAAAACACTACTAAAAAAAGGAACAATCATGACACCAGAAACTAAAGAAAAAATTGATAATCTGTTACAGCAAAACAAAATCATGGTCTTTATGAAGGGAAGCAAGTTAATGCCAATGTGCGGCTTCTCTAACAATGTTGTGCAAATAATCAATACTTTGGCAGTTCCTTACGAAACTTTTGACATTCTTGAAGATGCAGAAGTACGTCAGGGAATCAAAGAATATTCTGATTGGCCTACAATTCCCCAGGTTTACGTAAACGGTGAATTCGTTGGTGGTTCGGATATTTTGATCGAACTTTACCAAAAAGGTGAACTACAACAAATGGTTGAAGTCGCAATGGCTTCTTAGGATACCTTCATTACCTCGCCCCTTCCCCTCTCCAAATCATCGGAGAAGGGATTTTGTAAGCCAATAGCTTAGAAAAAGCAAAAATCCCCTCACCGATTTCTTGGATGACCAATTAAATCGGTGAGGGGTAATTAAGTTGAATTGTTACAAAACATCTATAACAAAGTAAATTGCACCACTGGTACAGTTGATATTTTCAGAAAATATGCTAGAATTATCACCGTTAAGCAACATTCACTATTAATTAACAGGGAAAATGTTTATTGATAGTAATCTGGCTCTGCCTCTGGTTGAGTAACTGCAAAATTAGATACATCGAATAGAAAACGACTAGCTTCTTCTTCTAAGCGATGAATTAAATAAGGTTCTATGCCGTTGCTTTGTCTTAGCGCGGCTAAGTAACCGTCTAAATAAATTCGCATATCATCTGTACGATAACCCCGATTCCACATCTCGACGAAGGCATCAGTTAACGTTTGATAGTAGCGGATGGTTCGTGTGTCTTGGAGCATAAGATAAGAGAAAAACGTCGCTATGGGTTGGAATGAGAATTGTAAATGATTCAAGCCTAGATGTGAAGTCTAACTTTTAATTAGGCATGAATTACAACTAAATAAAATTTGCGTGAATAAAATTAGCTATTGTCACGACTTCTACACATATCGTATTCTTTAAAAGGCGAAATGTGATGAGTAAATAAGCGATTGTTATATTTTTCCTACATGATTAATTCATTATACAAATGAATGCTTTACGTTCTTAAAAAGGAAATATCTACCCCCCAGTTCATCCGAAAACGCTTTCATAGCTTATTACAGAACTAGGCTTTGCCCCTCGCAATTTGAATGCAAGTAATACAATAAAGAGAACAAAACTACTAACAAATATCTTATCCTTAGTATACCAAAAATTGAAAAATGTTACCAACCAAGCAAGCAAATTAGGCAACTGCTTAAAGGTAGCTTTCAACTAAAAAAAGCAATAAATGTCAAGCAAATGCCAATTGAAGTAACAACGGTTACAAAACAGATGCTACAGGCTTTGTTACCTTGAAAGTCATACTCGAATGAGGGGTTTGCCACCGTGGGTTCGGTTTGTATAGAAATTATTGAGGGGAATCCCCATTTAAGATCGCTTTTAGGTTGGCACTTACAACAATTGGACTACAGAGTATTTCAGGCTGCTAGCATTTATCAAGCTAAAGAAGCCTTTCTGACTCATCAACCAACACTAGTTGTTCTTGATGCCGATCTGCCCGATGGTGATGGAGTCGAATTTTGTCGTTGGTTAAATCGCCAGCAACAGCCTTTGATTCTAATGCTCTCTGCGCGAAATAACGAAGCTGATATTGTGACGGGTTTGAAAGCAGGTGCTGATGATTACTTGAGCAAACCTTTTGGGATGCAAGAGTTTTTAGCCAGAGTAGAAGCACTTGTTCGTCGCAAGCGTACTCCTGTAGCACCTGCTTATTTAGATTACGGTGCTTTGCAAATTGACTTAATCCAGCGCCGCGTTCGTTTTAAAGGTGAGTTTATTGACTTAACACCACAGGAATTTAGTTTACTTTATGTATTGGCTCAAGCCGCTGGAATACCTCTGTCTCGCTCGGAATTACTACGTCGAGCTTGGCCAGATGCAATAGACAATCCGCGCACGATTGATACGCACGTATTATCATTGCGGAAAAAAGTAGAATTAGATCCACGCCAACCAAGTTTAATTCAAACGATTCGCAACGTAGGATACCGATTTAATGTCGAAATTCTAAATACAAATGTTTCTCAAAATATTTCGCAACCAGCTGCAAAGATAGCTAATCATCAACCAAAACAATTTGCTAGCCAGCATTCTACCATTGCTTCGGGGAGATGAGGGGATGAGGGTGATGGGATGATGGGGTGATGGGGTGATGGAGTGATGGGGGGACAAGGGGACAAGGGGACAAGGAGAAGAATTACTAATTTACTACTTATTACTTGTTACTTGTTATTTTCTACTTCCAACTCCTTACTCTTAACTCTTAACTCTTAACTATTCTCAGTTCCCAATTCTGATTTTTAAAATTCAAAATCATCGTCGGCTTCTGCTTGTTTCAAGGTTTCTTGCAAATTATTCCAGTTTATTTGAGAAGCTGTTTGGTTTGCGATCAAACGCCCTTGCTGCAAGTGTAAAAGCCGGGTGCAAAACATTTGGGCTATATTTAGCTGATGATTCACCATCAAAATTGTTGTCTGATGATTTTCGTATAGCTGATTTAAAATTTTTATGATGCGCTCGGCGGTGCCTAAATCTAGGTTAGAGGTTGGTTCGTCTAACAATAAAATTTTTGGCTGGATAACTAAGCCTCTGGCAAGGTTTACTAACTGTCGCTGTCCGTTGGAAAGCTGTGTTTCTGTTCTTCCTAACCAGTCGTCTGGAATATGTAGCTGTTCCATCCAATAGTTTAAGCGTTGCTGAATTTGAGACTTGGGTAGATTTCGCAATACAAGCGGATAAGCTAAAGCCTCTCTGACGCTCATTCCTAACAACTTTGGTTCTTGTGATACTAGTATTACAGATTGACGTAATGATTGAGCGGCAATTTGCTGATATTCTCGATTGTCAAAATAAATTTTACCATTTGAAGGTTCGTACAAACGATTTAAAAGCCTTAATAAATAAGACTTTCCCGCACCAGTGGGGCCTATAATTGCAATGCGATCGCCTTCGTAAACCTCGAATGAAATATCCTGCAATATCGGATATTCGGGTAATTTGTGTTTGGCTTGAGCAGTCAGTTTTTCCGTGTAGCTGACTTGTTCTAATTTGAGTTTGATTTTAGGCTTCGTCTGCAAATTTAAAACCTGTTAATTGCTGTTAGTTAAGTTTTGTCGGCTTAATAGTCGAGTTAATATCTAAAATACTATTTTGGACTTAAAAATATAACTCGTCATTTTAATTGTGAACGATTCAACTATATCTTGTTTGCCGACAATGATGGACATCTGGGAACAAACCCTTAATTGGCAGCCATCTCCTCAACAGCAACAACAGTTTCAGCGTCTTTATGAGTTGATTGTTGAAGCAAACCGTCAGCTAAATTTAACTCGCATTATCAACCCTGAAGATTTTTGGGAAAAACATTTGTGGGATTCTTTACGGGGAATTAAGTTTTTGATTGCAGCAGAGGGGAGGGGGAGAGAGAGGGTAGAGGGGGTAGAGGGGGTAGAGAGAAAAAAAACTAAGATTATTGATTTAGGTACTGGTGCTGGTTTTCCTGGTATTCCGGCAGCTATAATAGTTAATAATTGTACGATTAATCTAGTTGATTCTACTAGGAAAAAAATTAATTTTATAGATAGCATTTTACCCGAACTTAACCTAAATAACGTTAAAGCTACTACTTGTAGAGCAGAAGAAATTGGTCGAGACAGTAAGCATAGAGAGAATTACGATATAGCCTTAATTCGTGCCGTAGCTTCAGCTTCAGCTTGCGCGGAGTATGCGTTACCATTGTTAAAACCAGGGGGATTAGCTGTAGTTTACCGGGGTAGCTGGACGGAAGAAGAAAATATTAGCATGGAAAACGCCGTTCAACAGTTGGGTGGCAAAATAGAATCAATCGAACAATTTAATACACCTTTGAGTAAAGGCGATCGCCATTGTTTGTATTTGCGAAAAGTAGCAACTACACCCGCCAAGTTTCCCCGTGCAGTTGGCGTACCCTCTCGGAATCCGCTTTAAGAGTTAGGAGTTAAGAGTTAGGAGTTGAGAATTAGGAATTAAATCTACCCCCTCTACCCCTTCTCCCCCCTCTTCCCCCTCTCTCCATGCCCAAATGATAATTGATAATTGTTAATTAATTGTCGCGTATATTAATTTACGAGTTTTTCCCAGAATATTCTTGAGATAATTAAAGAAAAAGATTATAAACGTTTTACAAATTAAGCATAGTAAGGAAGGTAAAACAGCCATGAGTGAAGCAGCAGATGTTAAAACAACAGATATAAATAATAAAAGTTCGGGGTTTTCTAAATTTAAGAAAATTCTAATTGGTATCGTAGTTGCCACAATTGCGGGTGCGGCTTTATACGGCGCTGGTTGGTGGCAAGGGCGCTCTCAATTTTCTTCTGATGATGAGCCAATTAAGCAAGAGTTACAGCAAACTAAGGAATTGTTGAATACAGCAACAAACCGCGCTTATTTAATGGAAGCTCGCGGCGATTTGTATGATGTTACAGTCAACTTAGATGAGCGTAACTTTGGTATGGCAAATACTCGCTTACAAGAAGCAGCAGCAGCTTTAGGAAAAGTTGAGGATACAGATAGTAATTTGAATATCAGTAAAATACAAGAGTTGCAAAAGGTTGTCGCGAAAAAGAATATTAATGTTGCGGTTAATTTAGAACAACAGCGCAATACTGTTTTAAGCTACATTAATGTTTTGAATAAATTGATTCCTGCTGAAGGAAATTTGGAGATTCCCGCAGCGGAAGAAGCACCTCAACAGTAAACTTTTAAATTGAGTTAACTGAAAATAGATGAATGAAAACTGTAGTTATTTGTAAGTGACTACAGTTTTTTGTTGGCTAGTTAAACAAGCTTTGCTTAATTGAGTGATACTATATATGGTACTATTTCTCGATGAGTAAGTTAGAAAACCTCCGGAAGTTAGATTTGAAGATGTACGCTACATTTTAGAAGCTTTTGGATTTGAAGAAAAACGCTCTAAAGGCAGTCATCATAGCTTTTGTAACTTTCAAGGTAGAACGATTACTGTTCCCAAAAAAGGTGGACAAAAAGTTAAAGGGGTGTATGTAGAACAAATTATTGAACTATTAAATTTAGAAGAGTGGGATTATGACAACGTTGAAACCCAAGAAGAAACAGATTGAAAACCAATCATTAGAAGGTTGGGTGGAAACGCACAAGAGATATTTGCATCCATATGAAAAATCTAGATTTGCGTTGTAACCCAACATTTTATAACTTGTTTGAAGCGTCTCTTATTCGTTGAATTTATATATTTTTGTGATTTACTCATCAACTATCAGATAGGAGCGATGTCTACGACGGGCTACGCCTACGGATTACTTTTAAGACAGTCGCTACTTTATTTCCTTAACCGACCAGTATTGTATCTCAACCGACCAGATTAAAAGCGAAGCGTGTTCTAGCACGAAAGATTTTCGCCTGGAGTTACACCCAACCTCTGGGCAAACTGCTTGTAGAGTTTTATTCTACTCTGAGCCTGTGGAGTCACCTGCCCCTTACCACATTCGATGCCTCCATTGATGATGTTAATGGTCATACCGAAGCCAGACGTACTTATGGCATTGTGGCACGATGGCTTGGGTGATTGGGGAGTCATCCAAAACCAGAGGGCGGTCATGAAGGAAATGGAGCTATCCTTTGCAACCAGATCGGGGTTGTTGAGCAGATCAATGCCGAGGGCTGCCCCGCACGCACCATAGTTGTAGTTCCACGACAACTGGATCGGTCCGCGACCGTGATATGTTTTCCCCTGAACACACGGATAGGTATTATTGGCTGGATCGCAGTAATGAGTCCAATTTGCTGTGTTCAGTTCTTCGATGTATTTTAGATCCCCAGTCTCATGGGCAATATTTGCCAGGAACGCAGTAGCCTCACGTTTATGTTGTTCGTCCGATCCTTCATTGCAGAAGCTTGGGTATTTCTGCGTTGCTGACACTAGACCGTCGTAGGAGTAAAAACTGTTACGGTTTGGGAACATAGCTTCAAAGATTTGGCGCGATACAATACCCGCAAACCCATCGCCAGGAGGAGAAGGGGGATTTGGAGGAGGAGTATCAACTGCTAGAATTTGAAGTTGTTGACCAATTTGTAAACTTTGAGGCTGAATATTACCGTTAGCAGCAGAGATTTTTTGCCACTGATTGCCATCACCATAGTATGCTTGAGCTATATCAAATAATGTGTCTCCAGCTTCTACGGTATGGGTTGTTGGAGGGTTTCCCTGTTTTCTAGCCATAATTTTTTCTTTCAATAGCTTGAATTAATCAATTGAGTTGTTGTCATCGGTTAACGCAACCTAAAAGATCGGCGATGTCTACGACGGGTTTCGCCTACGCACTTACAGTAAATCTGCCGTTAGACAATCTCCGATTAGGAGACGTTAACCCTTACAATGCTTGAGTCGAAATCTAAATTCAGTCGATGTCTATTAAGAAGACAGATGCCGTTAAAAAACTGATTGACCAGTAAAATTTCCTGAAGGACTGTAGCGGCAAACGAGTCTAGCGTTGCCATCACCACCGTCAACAACAGCACACCCTACTTGCGTAGTATTTCTCCAAACCATTTGAGTATAGTGACCGACATCAGCCCAATTGCCAGTATTACTCACATTTGGGAAGGTTCCATTGACAAAATGCTGCTTTTCATTCCCCCAACTCCCAACCATTTGTGTAAAGCTAAACCTGCGTGATGTTCCCATCCAAAGGTTTTCTCCTTGCTCTCTCCTCTGTCTACTATGCTCGAATTTTCTGTTGGAACTGAGGTAATTTGCCCACTCTTGAGCATCACTCGCCAAAGTATTAGACCAAGTGAGAGGTGAAACACCGACTTGCGATCGGTACGAGTTGTGGGCATTCAGTATCTCTTGTGCCATACCACCGCCTGACGAACCAGATGGAGTACCTTGTTCGACTTGTTTGAAGGATGAGATTATATCATTCCATTCATTGCCGACAAAAGCATATTCACCTGGTGTCAGCCGAAAACTTCTTCCTTGGAAGTTTGCATCCTCAAAAAATTCCCAAGTGCCAAAGAGAACTTTAATCGAGGATATTTTGTCATTCCAAAAATCTCCAACAAAAGAAGAGTCCTGATTAAACGGACCTGATGAGCCTCCAGAGAAATTGGCATCTACAAAAATTTCGATAGACATAATTAACGCTCCAAAATTTGATGTGAATTTGATATGAAGTAGAAGTTTGGCATTTAGGAGCAATACTTGAGTTAGCCCTAAAAGTCGTTTTCTCCTTTCGTTAAATGTTCAATTTTCCAAGTAAGCTCTGGCTCACTTGTTACTCATTATTCAGATTTCCTGCCGCCAATACCACCAAAGTTTACAACTTTAAGAAAAAAGTTAAGGATTTACACTAGCAAATACCCTAAGCCATTCCTCATATTGGTTTCAGTTACCGAAAATTTAAGTACCTCGCAACCATTAGTTAACGTCGTTCTTAACTTTGAAAAAAACCCCAAGTTAATAAATATACTTCCCTTTACTTTTCCCAGAGAAAACTTCAATTCAAAGCTTATATATTTATTTCTTTAGAAGTATTGATAATATAGAGCTTTACTGTAAGTGCCAAGTATAAGCGTATTCAAAATAAACTTTTTGAACTTTATTTGTAAGATTTGTAGCTATGCTGCGTAAATTTGCAAAGTGCATAAGTCACAACAGTATTCATCCATATATATTAGTAGGCAGATTACTAAACACATTTTTATACTTTTATTTGTAGGTAAAAATGCAATTACAATCGAAAAACCAGCGACGGCGGGGTGCGACTTTGACGGCTCAAGGCTCAAGCAAACTCAACCACGCAAAAGCTGAAGTAGAAATTGAACGAAACTTTAAGCGATACAGTCTCGAAGACCTCAGCGAGGTAACAGGCTTAACCCCCAATACCCTCAGTAAGGTTTTTACTCGCTCAGCAGGAGTGGATAAGCGAACCCTAGAGTGTTGCTTCAATGTCTTTAATCTGACCTTATTAAAAGACGATTATCTATACCTGGAGACTCATCAGGACAATTTTGCCGAGATTCGCTCAATGTTCCCGAATCAAACCTGCTGTCCTATCGAATCATTCTGTGATTATGGCAGGAATACCCCCCACCCCCAGAAAATGGATCGATCGCAAAATAATCTGCACCCTGGTTCCTCAAACACACCAGGAGGGCAGATGCCCCTCGATTCAATCTTCTACATTGACCGTCCCATGCTCGAATCCCTGTGCTACGAAGCCATCGAGCAACCCGGTGTGTCGATCAACATCCGCGCTCCCAAGCAAATGGGCAAAACTTCCCTCATGACGCGCATTCTGGCTTACGCTAGCTTCCTGGGCTATAACACCGTTTCCGTGAGCTTGCAACTTGCCAACGACGATATTTTACAGAACCTAGAACGCTTCTTACAATGGTTCTGTGCCAGAGTCAGCAAGCAGTTAAATTTGCCAAACGCAACGGCCAATTTTTGGGATAACTCCTTGGGTGCCAAATCAAATGCCACTGATTACTTCGAGGATGTTATTTTAGCCAATTCCCTTCGCGCAGCGTCTCCAAGGGAAAATCGCGCCTTAGTCATTGCTATCGATGAAATCAACCAGCTTTTTGCCTACCCAGACGTTGCTAGTGAATTTTTCTTACTTTTACGAACCTGGTCTGAGCGAGCTAAAGCAACGGTAGCAGACAGCAATCCTTGGCACAAGCTCCGACTGGTGACGGTTCATTCTACCGAAATCCAGATGCCAGTTTCGATTAATGAATCCCTCTTGAATACAGGGCTAGTGTTCAATTTACCTGAGTTTACCCCTGCTCAGGTGCAGGAATTGGCAAATCGGTGGGGAGAAGAAATGACGGTGGAACAAATCGAGCAATTGATTACCCTTGTGGGAGGACATCCCTATCGGTTGCAGTTGGCATTTTATCATCTACACCAACAAACAATAACCCTCGAACAACTCTTAGAAAATTCTTCAATTACTGCTGCCATTTATGCACAACATTTAGAGCAACAATGGTGGAACCTGCTACGATATCCCGATTTATTGCGATTGTTTACAGAAATCGTTAACCAATCAAGTCCTCTATATTGTGACGCTGTGCAAGCCGGACAGTTGTGCAAGATGGGGTTGGTGCATCTGCATGGTAAAATGGCAAGCCTGGGGTGCGAGTTATTTCGTCCGTTTTTTGGCGATCGCTTCAAAAGTGCCTCTTAGAGAAGCGTGTACGTAGGACATAGGGCTTATCGCTTTTTAGTCTCCCAAAGAGATAGCCGTGGGTGAACGGCTTATCGCCTTTTGGATTACTTTAAATCTGGAACTTGATTGTTGAAACTACTTTCGCAAAAAACATTCAATCAAGCCCCAAATCTTCATCCAAACCCAGCATAATATTCAAATTCTGCACCGCCGCACCGGAAGCACCTTTTCCTAAATTATCCAATCGCGCTACTAATAAAGCTTCTTTTGTCTCGTCGTTCGCAAACACAAATACTTGCACCAAGTTGGTATTATTCGCTGCTTGTGCATCTAAAAACTTACCCTTGCGTAAAGAACCTTCATCATTTATGGGCGCAACGGAAACGTATTTTTCGTTTTGATAATATCCTTCGAGTGTTTTATGAATCAATTCACCACTAAGTTTATTTTTTAATTTATTTTGCAGCGAATGCAAAGCTAGAGGAATTTGTACTAACATCCCTTTTTCAAAGTTTCCTACAGCAGGAACAAACAACGGTGGAGATTGCAAACCGGAATGCTGGTGCATTTCTTTAACGTGTTTGTGTGCGAAGGTTAAACCGTAAATACCGTAAGCATAATTGTTTGCTTGCTCTTCAGAAGCGCTTTGATATTCCTCCATCAACTTTCTTCCTCCCCCCGAATACCCGGAAATGGCGTTGATAGTCGCGGGAAAATCTTTGGGAATAATACCTGCTGCAACTAAAGGACGTATACAGGCTAAAAATCCCGTAGGATAGCATCCAGGGTTACTGACTCTTTTAGCGTTTTTAATTTCTTCTCGGCGTTTTTCTTCTAATTCGGGAAAGCCATACACCCAGCCATCTGCAACGCGATGAGCGGAACTTGCATCCAAGATTTTTACATCTGGGTTGGTGACAAAACTTACGGCTTCACGGGCGGCATCGTCGGGTAAACAAAGAATGGCAACGTCAGCAGAGTTGATCAAGTGCGATCGCGCTTGAGCATCTTTACGTTTTTCTGGGGGTATGCTGACAATTTCGATATCATCGCGCTGGTTTAAACGCGAATGAATTTGCAATCCTGTAGTACCTTCTGCGCCATCAATAAAAACTGTTTTGTTACCCATAATTCCATACCTTTCCTGAAAAACTCGGAGATGCCTTTATATTTTCTCACCAAAGTTGTGCAATTTCCACTATTAGTTATTCGTACAATTGGTTAGGCTCGCCATCTGTTAACTGTATTTATGATTTCATCTGTTTTATTTATTTCAGATATAAACTTGCTAAAATACAGATTTATTATTAATTGATATAGCTAACGTACCAAAGCTTTATATTTTAATTAGACGACCAAAAAGTGAGATATAATTTTTAAAATAATGAATAATTTATTACCGATTCTTTTCCACGTTCATTAAAAATGAAATTCGCGAATCGCAAGCTGTTTCTGATTATTGGTTTAGTTGTACTTGTAGTTTTTGGCTTCGGTGGCTATCAACTTGGGCGCTTTTTCCTACGCGAACCCACAGCCAATACTGTGGCAAATAAAAAGCTTCAAAAGGACAGCAAAGTAAAAACAAGTTTGGGTAACTTCTCCGAACTTGAGGGTACACCTTATTTGATGGCACCTGTTAATTCTCAACTAAATTATCGTCAAGATTATTCTGAAAATAAACAATTCACTATCCGTAACTATTTATTTGTCAATGTTAATGATAAATCAACACAGCAATTAGTACCTAAAAATGACTTTTTGTTTGTCAATGCCCAAAAAGTAGTTTTAGAAAGGCGTGACGATAAAATTGTCAGGGGGATATGGTATGAAGTGGTTAAAGCTGATAGCAATAACGATAAACGTTTAGATAATAATGATAAGATAACTATTGCTGTTTCTGATGTTTCCGGAAGCGATTATACGGAAGTTATTGATGAAGTCGATAGATTCTTAGGTTCCCATCAAAAAAATTCAACGACTTTATTAGTATTTTACGAACTCGATGGTAGAGAATATATCGGTGAGATTGATATGCTCAAGCGTGTATTAGTTGAAAAGGTTGTGTTGCCTGCGATTAGGTGATGGGGAATGGGGAATAGGGAATAGGGAATGACGAATAGGGAATGGGAAATAATATTTTTAATTTCAGTTCTATTTATCCTATATCTTGCGGCATTCTTAACAAGCCACACAAACCGCCTTGGAATAAATTCCCAGGCTCATATACAAAGTACGTTGAAACGCACTAAAATCCTTAGCTAGTCCTATTTATAGGACTTTAGCTATAAGACTCTTAATTACATTCCCTGGCGGTGTTGAGAACGGTGCAAAATGTAAGATAAATACAATCTCCTGTAATTAATGGGACAAAGCATCATTTTTGAGGGGTAATCGTAGTTTGTAGTAGCGCCGTCTAACCTACTACAAACTTAATTTTTTCTATTCCCTATTAAGAGTTTCCCGTTCCCTCAACCGAATGTATTTCATTATTGGGATGAAAGTAATCGTAAATTATGAGGGCCAGACGCGAACCAATTCCGGAGACTTCGGCTATTTGCGCGGGTGTTGCTAACCGAATGTAATCTATGGAACGAAAATGCGCTAACAGTTGTTGTTGCCGATTGTGTCCCAAACCTGGTATTTCATCCAAGCGCGATCGCCTTAATTTTGCGGTTCGTTGTTGGCGGTGGAAGGTGACTGCGAAACGGTGGGCTTCATCGCGCAAACGTCGCAGTAATTGGACTCCTGGTTGTTCGGCTTCTGTTTTTAACGGTATGGATTCTCCGGGTACGAATATTTCTTCTCGTCTTTTCGCTAGACTGACAACTCGCACGTCTTCTAATAAGTTCATTTCTTGCAAAACTGCAACAACAGAAGATAATTGTCCTTTTCCACCGTCTATCATTACTAAGTCGGGAAAATCGGGATTACCTACTCTTTGCAGTTGTGGATCTTCTATATATTTACGAAAGCGTCTGCCGATAACTTCAGCTAAGGAAGCAAAGTCATCTGAGTGCCCGATTTGAATCTCAGGATTTCTAATTTTATAGTGCCGATAATGTTGTTTTGCCGGTAAACCATCAATAAACACTACTTGGGAAGCTACCGCATTTGAACCTTGAATGTGAGAAATATCGTAACCTTCGATGCGATGGGGTAATTCGGGTAAATCTACTATCGCGGCTAAATCTTGCAATGCTTGTTGGTTGCGATCGCCTAGTTTTTGCATTCTTTGCAATTCATAGCTGGCGTTTCGCTCTACCATTTCAATTAATTCTGCTTTAAGTTGACGCTGGGGATTAATAATAGTGACTTTTTTCCCTTTACGCTGGCTCAACGCTTCCGCCAAAATTTCTGCATCCGGTAAATCGTGCTGAACTATAATTTCTGTAGGAATTTCTACTGAGTCGGCACTTTGATAATGTTCTTCTAATACCCGTTGCAAAATATCTCCAAATCCAGCTTGTGCATCGGCTATAAACGCCAGTCTTCCAACTAATTGTCCCGCGCGAATCTGAAATAATTGAATGCAAGCGTGTTTTTCGTCTGCGGCTAAAGCTATGGCATCGCGAGAAATGGTGTCATCTGGTAAAGATACTTTTTGGTCGGCATTTAACGACTTTAACCCGGCGATTTGATCTCTTCTACGCGCTGCTGTTTCAAAGTTTAATTCTTCGGATGCTTGATGCATCTGTTGGGTAAGTGTATCAATTAATTCAGAAGTCCGACCTTGAAAGACCATCGCCACCTTTTGCACGATTTTACGATATTCTTCCGGCGTAACTAATTGCTGACAAACACCCGGACATCTTCCCAAATCGTAGTTTAAACAAGGTCTGTCTTTAAATAAAGGTTGCGGCCGCTGTCGTAGGGGAAATATTCGCTTACACAGATGTAATACTCCCCGTAACAACCGAGAATCAGTATAGGGGCCGTAATATTTGTCTTTTTCTTTACCAAGTCTGCGTTTGCGGGTCATGAAAATTCTGGGATATATTTCAGACCAAGTTATACATACATAAGGATACTTTTTATCATCTTTGAGCAGCACGTTGAAATATGGCTGATGCTGCTTAATCAAGTTCGCTTCTAAAGCTAGCGCTTCGGTTTCGGTATCGGTGACAATAAATTCGATATCCGTCACCAGTCTTACCATCATTGCAATGCGATCGCTAAGTTTTTGCGACTCTCGGAAATAAGAACGAACTCGCGATCGCAATTTTCGCGATTTACCTATATATACGATGCGATCGGTTGCATCGCGCATCAAATAAACCCCCGGCTCTGGGGGAATCTCTTTTAAACGATTTTCTAGACGTTCTGGATTTTTGAGCAGCGGTAAAGCTTCAGCAGATTTGGTCACAATTAAAGCCTGAAAATGTTGGAAATCTACCCACCTTTACTATTTTAAGTAAAATCACCGTTGTTGTACGCTGATTTGATTTTTAATCGAGCAACCCTTTTATACTTTCTCCTCAATTAACTATAAAATCTTAAAAAACTAATCAGGATTCTTTTAAAGCTGGGATTAACGTCCGCTCTTTACATTTTAATTAAAACGTGCTTGATACCTATTTTGACCCATTTTTTCGTATTTTTCGTAAACTCTCTACAGTCGAGTCTTCTATCATCATAAATTCGTTATATTTGCTCAACTTAAATAAGCAAGATGACCTATTATTTGCGAAACCCTTGAATTTTAAGCAAATCAACGGATTTATAGATATGAATCAAATGATTATGATTGGTATAAATCCTGTCTTACGCACTTATAAGGAATTGATGTATAGTTTGATATGTTTTCCTTTTTGGTACTCACTCCCAATTAATTTAGAGAAAATTTAGAGAAAATATTTAAGGAGATAAAAATATGAATTCGCAAGATTTTGAATCTCAGTATCGTGAAACGATGAATGAAACGCTCAACGAACTGCAATCGGCTATTTTGCTGTTAGCGCAAGCTCAGCGAAAAATCTCAATAATTGGTTCTTCCGTACAAAATTTGAGTCAAAGTGTAGAAGAATATCTAATTAATCAAAAATCTGAATAAAATCCGAATAAAATTATCGGTGAAAATCAGTTTTATTTTTGAATACTTCTTTTTGATTACAGGATAACTCTTTTTCAATAGCTTGGGTAAGCTCGGTAAGAATTACAGGTTTAACAAAATAGCGACGAGCGCCTAAATCCATCGCTCGCTCGCAATCCGATTTAAAAGCTAACCCCGAAACTATAATTATCGGAATTTTTGCAGTGCGAGAGTTGTGCTGCATTTTTTCTAGCAACAAGAAACCGTCAATATCCGGCAATTTTAAATCTAGTACAACTAAATTTGGTCGAAAAGTTTCTACTGTAGAGAAAAACTTTGAACCATTAGGTAAAGCTTTAACTTGATATCCACAAAAATTGAAACAATCGCTCAGTAACATTCGATTGGCATCATTATCTTCAACTAGTAAAACTTTCTTACTATAATGTGGCTTAAATTGCTGCTTTACATTTATTAGTTGCGCTGTCATTTTCACCTATCACTTTCGCTCACGAGTCAATGATTCGTAAAAGAATGTAACAATATCCAATCTCTGAGATTTATTTCAATCCATATAGATAATATTGCATTCGCGATCCAGTTTAAAGGCGGCAATAGAAAATAGATGCACCTTTAATTAAATACTTCGGAGAGAATTTTTTAAATCAAGTTAAATAATAAAATTAATTCAAATATTATTCTACGGGATTGTGCCGATGATTATTCAATTAATCTCGGGCTATTTTTGGCTGTTTGACGCTTTGCAGCAAGAAAGAAAAATGTAATTAATCCAATCAGTGCAGAAGGTTCTGGAACCTTTTTTCTTTCGGAAGCTGCGGATAAATAGACAGAAGTATGTAGCTGCTCGCTTTCCGATGGAGTAAATTGATTCTTGTATATTATGGCTTTACGCCCATCTGCTAAATGTTTGATTTCAACGTTTTTAGTAGCTTTAACTGATTGTGTAATCTGTCTGGCTTTTTTTTTAGATGGCTTTTTTGATGAATATGTTTTATCGTTTTCGTTAAATTCGCCGTCTAAATCAAATTCGGGAAAGGATATACAAGGATCTGCTTCTTGACAATTTTGTTTCTCTACTAAAAAAATATCTTTACTATTGACTGATGCTTGCTTATTGGGACTTTTTGCCAAGTCATCATTACTATTAAGATTTTTAAGCGAGCCTGCTTGTGCCGGGGCTGTAGCGCTTGCACTAATTATCGTACCAAGCAATACGTAATTACGAATGTTTATAGTTATTGTCATGGACGCAATCGTTCCTTAAAACTAAAAAAACAAGTAATTGATACTCCCTTTCTTTTGAGTGCAATTACATTACTCTTAAAGGAGATTAAATTTTATATAGGTAAATATATTGCTTTAATCTACTAAAAAAATGATGCACGAAATCTGTAAGAGTTTGTTAAGTTTAACCGAGTAATACTGTAATTGCCGATACTATTTGATTAAATTTGCATCAATCTTAAATAAAGATTTAATGAACTAACTGCAAAAACTGGGATATTTTACCTACAGCAGGTTCTAACACTGACGGTTCCCTAACTAATGCGAAGCGCACGTAACCTTCTCCCGATTTACCAAAGCCAGCACCAGGGGAAGCCGCAACACCCGTATTTTCAACTAAATCCTTACAAAATTGAATAGAATTATTACTCCAAGGTTCTGGTAGTTTTGCCCAAACATACATTGTGGCTTTTGGCGTGGGAACCTCCCAACCGATACGGTGTAAAGCATTAACAAAAGCATCGCGGCGTTTTTGGAAGCTATCTACATTGATCTTTATTCCCGATTGCGGCCCACTTAAAGCGGCGATCGCACCATTTAAGATTCCTCGATACTGATTAAAGTCAACTGCTGCTTTTACCCGACGTAAGGCTGCAATTAGCTCGCGATTACCAATAGCAAAGCCAATGCGAAAACCGCCCATGTTGTAAGATTTGGACAAAGTGAAAAATTCAATCGAGATACTTTTTGTCTTGTCGGCTTGGAAAATTGAAGGAGCCACAGAGATCGGATTGCTTGCTTGTGCTGGGTTTTCTGCAAACACTAAATCCACATAGGGAAAATCGTGAACCAGAACAATATCGTGCTGCTGACAAAAAGAAACAGCTTTTTTAAAGAAAGATAATGGTGCGATCGCAGCAGTGGGATTGTGTGGATAGCTCAATACCATCATTCGCGACTGCGCTAAGACATGGGCGGGGATTTGCTCGAATACAGGTAAAAAATTGTTCTCTTCCCGTAAAGGCATCGGATAAATTTGACCATTCGCTAAGTAAACTCCCCCAGCATGAGAAGGATAGCCAGGATCGAGTAATAAAGCAAAATCCCCTGGATTTAGAATCGCCAAAGGTAAATGTGCCGTCCCTTCTTGAGAACCAATTAGGGGTAGCACTTCAGTTTCTGGATCTACCGAAATACCAAATCGAAGCGAATACCATTGAGATGCTGCATAGCGAAACTCTTGAGTTCCATTAAACAACAGATAACCGTGAGTACTCTTATCGTGTAAAGACTCAGCTATAGCTTCAATGACATGACTTTCTGCTGGTAAATCCGAAGATCCCAAAGACAAATCAATTATCTCACGACCATTAGCCAAAGCCTTAGCCTTCGCAATGTCCATATCTGCAAACACATTGGATTGCAGGGGTTCTAAACGCTTGGCAAATTGCATCTTTAATATTAGTTGTTAGTGGTTAGTTGTTAGTTGCTAGTTCTTTAAATTATCATTTTTACTACCACTAATCACTAACCACTATCCACTAAATACTTAAATGAGTATCTAACAAGTTCATTAATTTATCTTTGTTAACAACTCCCTCACTTGAAGCCAATACCTTATCTCCTTGCATAAGTCGCAAAGCGGGAACACCTTCCACCTGATATTGTTTAACTGAAACAGGGTTAGGATCGACTTCCATTTTCACAACCTTAAGCTTGTCGCTATACTTCTCGGCAGCAGCGCTAATTGCTGGGGACATCAACTTACAAGGGCCGCACCAAGTAGCCCAAAAGTAAACTAACACTGGCTTTTCGGCTTGCAGTACTTCTTTATCAAAATCTGCATCATTGATAATGTTTACACCCTCGCTCATTTTAATCTCCACTTAATAGCATCTTTTATAGTTACACAGATTTAATGTATCCCAATTTGTTGTCCCGAAACTAGTAGCTGTGGGAAGAGGATGGGGAGATGGGGTTCGGGGGGGACAAGGGGATGGGGAGACAAGGGGACAAGGGGATGGGGGGATGAGGAAATAACGTTTACTCCATTACTCTGGTAACTGGTAACTGGTAACTGATAACTGTTCACTGTTAACTGAAAAATCCCACAACCTTATCAGCTGTGGGATATTTATCAACATTTGAATTAAAATCTAAAAAATTACATATTGTCTAATTCTTTGCGTAGTGATTCCAGTTCAGAATCTACTGGTTCGCTGTTTTTCTTCTGAGCTTGGCTGCTGTCAGTTTGTTCTGGTAGTTGGGGCTGGCTTGCTGTTCCGCTTCCGGGTAGAGTCATTTGTGCTTTTAAAGCATTTAACTCATCATCTACAGCCGAACTACCTTCTAGCTTTGCGAATTGACTTTCTAAGTCAGCGCCAGCTAATTCTCCTGCCGCCCCCGCGCGTGCTTCTTGCATTAACACTTTTTCTTCCATACGCTCGAATGCAGCAGTTGCACCACTGGTATTCATCCCAGTTACCATTCCTTCGAGCGCCTCTTGGGCTTTGGCTGCTCTTACCCGCGCTTTGAGCATATCTTTCTTGGTTTTTGCTTCAGAAATTTTGCTCTCTAACTGCATTAAGCTGCGCTTGAGAGAATCAACTTGAGTGGTTTGCTGATCTAAACTTCCCTTGAGACTGGTTGCAGTATCAGTAAAGGATTTCTTGCGCTCTAAGGCTTGACGAGCTAGGTTTTCATCGCCTTTTTGCAGCGCTAGCATTGCATTACGCTGCCATTTATTTAGTTCATTATCAGCATCGTTATATTGCTTCTCTGTACGCTTTTGAGCAGCGATCGCCTGAGCAACCCCTTGACGCAAACGAACCAAGTCTTCCTGCATCTCGATGATGGCTTGATCGAGAATTTTTTCTGGGTCTTCGGCTTTGCTTACCAAGTCGTTAAGGTTGGCGCTTACTACTCGTTTTACACGATCAAATAATCCCATAATTTTTTTCCTCTTGAGATTTACGCTTTTGCGATCAAAAGTTAGCTTTTTTACTACTTATATAGTTCCCTATTTCAGGGTAATCTGACTCTTATCAATTAGTCCTCCCCATAACCCCCAATTCTTAAAAGAAATATTACAGGCATGAGTTATAAAATTTCATTTAACTACTGGGGAGGCTGTTGATATTTTTGCGTACTAATCGGAAGTTGTGCTCTCATTGCCGAAAGTTCGGCATCTACATCATCACTTTCGCTTAAGCTCGCAAATTTATTTTCTAATTCGTCTGTATCAGATGCTGCAATTGCTTCTTGTTTCGCTTCTAATTCTAAAAGTTTGTCTTCCATTTTCTCAAAAGCCTTAAGCGAACTGGTATCGCCAGTTTCACCAAGCATTTCTTGAAGTCGCAAAGAAGCTTCAGCAGAACGAGCGCGAGCAATATACATATCTTTTTTTGTTTTAGCTTCAGAGATTTTTAACTCCAAAGCCTGCATATCTTTTTTAAGTTTAGCGACTAAAGTTTTTTGTTGCCCAATTTGGGAAGCAAGCGCAGTTGAAGTTTGCTGGTAAGCTTTGCGTTTGGTAAGGGCTTCTCGCGCTAAAGCGTCATTACCTTGTTCTAAAGCCATTTGAGCGCGACGATACCATTCATCTTCTGTAGAATGAGCCTGAGCCGCTTGTCGTTCGGTACGTTTTTGAGTGGCGATCGCCTGCGCTACTCCTTGTCGCATCTGCACCAAATTTTCCTGCATCTCATAAACGGCTTGTTCCAGAATTTTCTCAGGATCTTCCCGTTGTGCCGTCCAACTATTAACATTTGAACGAAATAAGCGCCCGATACGCTCCATCAGCCCCATAAGTTAAACCTCCATTTTTTCAGTTATCAGTTATCAGTTATCAGTTAACAGTTATCAGTTAGTTCATCAGTTATTTTAAAGGCGAGAGCCGCCTTAATAATTACAAACTAGAGGGTACATACAGAAAAACTTCCCACGCTGCGCTACGTAATCGGTTGGGAATTGAATCCGGTTGCTTCTCAATTAATTAATATAACCGCTTAGCAAATGGCAATATCGTTTCAAACCCGCATATTCCTCACCCCAACTAATTAAATTGTTAACTGCTAACTGTTAACTGCTAACTGCTAACTGTCAGGTTCTTCAACCCTTGCCGTAATTCCGTTTTCTTTAAGAAGTTCTAAATGGTTTTTTAATCTTGTTTTGGATTTAAAGGCACCTAAGTAAACATATTTGCCTTCTGGTGATAAATATGCATCTGGAATTACTTTTTTAACCTCAGCTAAAGTATTGCCTGTATTATCTACGATGACATTATAAAATCCACCATTCGATGGTTCTATTTCATCAAGATTTTGAGGTGTTGTTACAGCTTCGGTTTCGGAAACAGGCGATTCAGGAGCAGGAGTATTTGCAACTGGGGGCGACATCTGTTCCACTGGGGCTGTAGTTGTAACTGGGTTGGATGGTTTTGCTGCTTGAGTTGGTTCGCCTTTGGGGGTTGCCCCAGCGACATCATCAATACTATTTATATTTGGAAGCGCATCGTTTGCTAGATTAGGATTTCTGGATACGGGGGGCGCTAATTTTTTATCATCTGCGTTTACATCACTAACTGTTTCAGTATTTTCACTACTGGTAATTTGTTCGTTACGCTTAAACAATCCGCCTAAACTGAATGATGCTAGGTCGTCTAAGTTAAAAATAATATAGCCAAAAGTGATACTTGATACTAAAAGTAATAGCATCGAACCAATACTCAAAGGCGATAGCAGACTATCATTATTATTTTTTGGCTTTTTGGTTTGGGGCTGTTGTTCTTCTTGTAAGCTTCGTAGCAAAGCTTCAGAAGATTCTAAATAATCGTCAGGTTGCGATTTAGTGTCATCCTTCGGCGGGGATATATTTTCCGGAGGTGTATTCCGATTAGTATCCGCTTTAACAATGCTGCTTTGGTTTGGCGTGGATTCAGTTTGATTTTGAGTATTCGTTGTCGCAGAGGGGAATGGTACTTGCCCCTGGCTAGAAGCAATTTCAGTATTTAGCTCTTTGTTAGAAGTTACTTCTGGAAAAGTTTCTAGAGCGGGAGGAGGTGGCGGTGGTGTTGTTTTAATTTCGTTCGCCGAAATGCTCGCTTGCTGCTGTCTTATATAAGCCGCAGCTTCCTTGCCCGTTAAATTTTGCTGCGACTGACTCGAAGCAGCAGCTATAACATTTGAGGAGGGCGATTTAGCAGCAATTAAACTACCAAGACTTTTTTGAATTGGGGTTCTATGTGCTATTCGCGTTCGACGATATCGCGACAATTCTTGATCAAGCTGTACTTCTAAACTTGCCAAAGCCGCACTAATTGCCGGTTTTAGATTTGATGTCTTAGATGTTTGTAACCCAGAATAATATAGGGGGTTTTCACTCATAGCCCATGTGCCTCCGTACCTACTGCCAGATTATCCAATATTTGACAATTTTTTTGCATAAATAAAATTGATGCAGGTTTCCCTGATTAAGCCAGTAGCCCTAATCCAGACAAGTATCTCCCCCAATTAGGGAGAAGCTTTTATCAAACCTGTCCCAATATGAAAGGAGTCATAGTCAGGTAAAACAAATACCCTTATCCTAATCCTAGCGAAAATTATCATGGTTACATGATTTCACCAAAATGTAATTCCTGCACTCACACTTATTCAAGATGTCATTTCAATCAATTCCAGAAATTTTAGAACGACTGCAAATTGAAGCTTTATACCAGCAACAGCCCATACAACGTTTACTTGATTGTTGGCAAGAAGTTGTGGGAAAAGTTATTGCCACTCAAACAAGGCCAATATCTATTGAACGGGACGTTTTGTGGGTTGCGACTTCGGGGGCTGCTTGGGCACAAAACTTAACTTTTGAACGGCAACGATTGCTAAAAAAGTTAAACAAAATATTACCAACCCCCTTAGTAGATATACGTTTTTCTACCGCTCGTTGGCAGCCTACCAAAAAAAAATCTTCTACGCAACTAAAAATTTCGTCTCTAGATCATCCCAGCTATTTAGGAAAAGTCAACAATCTTAATCAAAACCTGAATCTTCACTATCCACCCAAAAATCCCGATCTTGCTTTTGCTAATTGGAGCGAAACAATAAAAACGCGATATTCATCTTTACCCCTTTGTCCCAACTGTCAATCCCCCACTCCCAAGGGAGAATTAGAACGCTGGGGTGTTTGCTCAATTTGTGCTGCTAGGTCTTTTTGAATGGGGAGCAGAAAACCGTTAAAAGCATAATTGATAATTCATTGATAATTATCTTTCTTATCTTGACATCTGGGATCAACTAATTAGCTTGAGGAAGTACTCCTTAAAGCGTAGAGGTTGTTATGCTCCTATATCTAAAGCAGGTTGATTAATCGCGATCCCCAATTGGTTTAGGTATAAAAGGAGGGTGAATGCTTTTTAATAGTTTTGTTGCTTTTTCGTTACAATAAAGTTGAAAAATATAACACAAACATAAAGAGATTATAAAGCTATTTTATCATTGGAATCGTGAAAACTTATGTAGGCTCAAGGCTTTATGGGTTTATTCAGTATTTATATCTAGGAGCAAAATAGGAGATGTAAATCAGTCGAGCATACGGCACAAAAAAATGAAAAGCATCCAAACCTTTACCTCAGCTTGCCGGAATTGTCGTCACTTCGCACCAGTTGGACGGCGCGGAGGAAATTGTCAGCAACTCGGAGCGCCAGTACGTGGAAGTTGGAAAGCTTGTTCTTTCGCGGCTCCTCCCTTTGCGCCCTCATGGGAAACCTTGGAAGATGCTTGGAGTTTGCCCGATGCTACGCCGTTATTAGCTCATAGTTCTAATAAGTTAGCCCTCAAGAATGTAGAAATATCGGTTGAGCAAGTATCTACACCCGTCAAAGCAGAAGCTTTATTAAGTTAGATTTTTGTGTGATGAGCAATTTTCTGGTTTTCTGCAAAGCTTGAACGGTTAATCAAGACAAAAAATCCACAGCAACTTTTAATTTAGAAACAATTTAACCGTTCTATCAAAATTATCAATCGGTCTAGTTTATATAAATTGAATAAGTGAATAAGCGAAGTAGATTTCGTTTCTGATAAAACTTATGTTTAAAACTTATGTTTAAAACTTATGTTTAAAATTTATGTTGTAAGTTTTCATCGTTCTTGCACGTAAAAAAATGCACCTGTTAAGTACGGGTGCATTTTTTTGTTTATTTTGAATTTATTGGAAAGTATTACCGATCAACCTTCTACAATCCAAAATCCCTGCATATTAAAAACCAAAATTCAATTATGGCAGCCAAGGATATTGACGAAAATCTGGCTTACGCTTTTCTAAAAATGCCTGTTTCCCTTCTGCTCCTTCTTCTGTCATGTAATAAAGTAAAGTGGCATTTCCAGCAAGTTCTTGTAAACCCGCTTGCCCGTCGCAGTCGGCGTTGAATGCAGCTTTTAAACAGCGAATTGCGATCGGGCTTTTTTCTAAGATTTCCTGTGCCCATTCAATACCTTCAGCTTCTAATTGCTCTATAGGTACAACAGTATTAACTAACCCCATATCTAAAGCTTGTTGAGCGCTGTATTGCCGACACAAAAACCAGATTTCGCGAGCTTTTTTTTGTCCGACGCTGCGGGCTAAATAACTTGCACCAAAACCACCGTCAAAACTACCAACTTTTGGCCCGGTTTGTCCAAAAACAGCATTATCGGCAGCAATTGTTAAGTCGCAAATTAAATGTAAAACGTGTCCGCCGCCGATCGCGTAACCTGCAACCAAAGCAATTACAACTTTGGGCATAGAACGAATCAAGCGCTGTAAATCCAATACATTTAAACGGGGAGTGCCATCATCATCTATATAACCCGCTTTTCCCCGCACGCTTTGGTCGCCACCAGAACAAAACGCATATTTACCGTCGGTATGAGGCCCCGCACCAGTAAATAAAACTACGCCAATACTCGAATCTTCGCGGGCATCGCAAAAAGCTTGATAAAGTTCAAAAACAGTTTTGGGACGGAAAGCATTGCGTTTGTGGGGACGGTTGATGGTGATTTTCGCAATGCCATCGGCTTTATGATAAAAAATATCTTCGTAGGTTTTGGCGGTTTGCCAGTTGATTTGCATTATTTGGTAATTGCTAATGGGTAATTGGTGATGGGTTATGAATTGACCCTAGCTTGAGAATTTTATCGCAGTGTGGGGACTCTAGGCTAATTTTTAATTAGTGCGATGCAAAAATGGTTATTTTATGAAGTATTTGATAGAGGTTTTCAACAATTTTTTATTAAATAATATCTTGCACTAAATATCAATTGAACTAAAAAAGATACTCAATTTTTTCAAAATTATTCGACTGCGTTCATATCCGCTTGGGGTTGCAAACCCCAATCTAATAGCGAAAGTCCATTAAAATGGACTAAAAATCGTATTTATGAATTAAGTAGTATTAAAAACTATTTATTTTCAAAATAAGTATCTATATGTAAAATACAAGATGAAATTAAATACCTTTACGGTAAAGTATGAAACTTGAAAAAACTTTACAAAATATAAGAGATTTGATGTCATTATTTGTGACAGAGATTAAGGCTGCTACAGCTATGGAGCAAACAGATATTAATAAGATATCTGAAAATGTAACAAAATCTTTGTTAGCTCAGGTTTACGGCTATAAAAATATCAAAAATTTAAATGATAGTGAACATAAAAACTATCCTGGTATTGATTTAGCTGATGAAACGGCAAGAGTTGCTTTTCAAATTACATCTACACCTGGTATTGAAAAAGTCAAATATACATTGAGAAAGTTTATTGAATACAAGTTATACGAGAAGTATGACAGACTGATTATTTATGTTTTGACAGAAAAGCAGAATTCCTATTCCGCTATAGAAATTAAAAAAATAATTCAAGGTAAGTTTAAATTTGATACGAAAAAAGATATTTGGGATTATCGAAATATTCTTACAGAAGTTAATAAATTTCCGATTGAGCAAGCGCGTGAAGTTGAAAAGATTTTAGAAGAAAATTTTGGTAAAAAAAGAAGACAGCCTGAATGGGAAGTAATTGATAATGTTGAAAATATTATCAATGAATACACGCAGCTATTTGTAGGGCGTTGTAAAGAAACTCAAGCCTTGGACAATTTTTTGCAAGAAAACTCAAGTGGTGTAATGCTGGTAACGGCTGAGGCTGGTTTTGGTAAAACAGCGCTCTTAGCTAATTGGTTAAAATCACGACAGGAAAATGGCTGTTTCATTGCCTACCATTTCTTCTCACAACGTAATGATAAAACTCGCTCTGCTAAAAGTGCTTATCAGAATTTATTACGGCAAATACATAAATATTACCAAATTTACCACGAACAACTACCAAGCGAACTAGATGAGTTGAGAGCGTCGCTATACAACATATTAAGAGAACGTGGTGCAAAGGAAGATAAGCCCTTAGTGATTGTTATAGATGCTTTAGATGAATTAAACGAATTTGAAATTCCTTTTTCATTGCCTTTTACCAATCCTTTACCTAACAATGTGTTTATTATCGCTTCAGCGAGAGCTTCAGAAGCAGAGGAACCGAAATATTTAGAAGATTGGGTAGAAAAATCGCAAAAGTTATACCTTAAACGCTTAACTAAAGTCGCACTTGCTGATTGGTTAAAAAGAATGGGTGAGGGTGAATTAGAAACATTTGCTGATGATAATCATTTTGTAGATCAACTTCATGAAATAACTCAGGGCTTTCCGCTTTACCTGAGTTATTTAACTGATGAATTGAGTCATGCAGCCAAACAAGGAAAGGATGTGCGTTCAATTTTGGCAGAAACGCCCCAAGGATTTGAGAAGTATATAAAACAACAATTTAAACATTTGGCAAGAGTAGAAGAGATACGAAAGCAGCAAGAAGTAAAAGAATTATTTGCCTTATTGTCGGTTGCACTAGGGATACTCTCAGAAGATGATATTCAGGAATTAACTAATTTAGATACATGGGATCTAGAGGCTTTACCTTGGCAAGCTACACGTTGGTTCAGCATTAAAAAACCTTTTTACAGCTTTGCTCACCCGCTCCTTGCACGAGAATTTCAAAATTTGTTAGGTCGTCAGGCTTCGTCGGCTAAAGATAAATTACTGAAATATTGTAGTCATTGGGATAAACATCAGAGTTGTTACGCTTTGAGACATTATCCAGAACACTTACGAGATGGGGAAAACTGGGATGATTTGTATGGGTTGCTGCATAATTTTGAATTTATACAAGCAAAAGTTAATTATCCTGAAATTGGCGTAGAGGCGTTGATTAAAGATTATGTTTTAATTGATAGTGGAGAATTATCAAACTTCCCAGACGAGAAAAAACAAACTATAAAAACGCTTCAATTGATTCAAGGAGCATTGCGGCTATCTGCTCATGTTTTAATTAAAGATACAAAGCAACTTGCAGGACAATTATTAGGGCGGTTGCTGAATTTTGATCTGCCAGAAGTTCAAGTATTGCTGGAACAAATATCGCAAACTAGAATTGCTTGGTTACGTCCTTTGACAGCTAGTTTAACTTCTCCTCGCGAACCTTTAATACGTACTTTAAGTGGTCATAGTAGTTCTGTGTGGTCTGTTGCTGTTACTTCTGATGGACAGAAGTTGATTTCAGGTTTGCAGGATGGATCTGTCAAAATTTGGAATTTGAAATCAGGAGATTTAATACGCACTATCACGGCTCATAGTGACTCTGTGAATACAGTTGTAACTAGCGATGATGGTTTATACATAATTTCTGGTTCCTACGATCAATCTATTAAAATATGGGACTTAAATACAGGACATTTAGTACGCAGGCTTATTGATCATCATGGTTCTATTAACGCAGTTGTACTAACTCCTGATGGTTCAAAAATTATATCTGCTTCTTCTGACTGTTCTCTTAAAGTTTGGAGTTTGCAAAATGGGGAAGTGCTTCATACATTTATTGGTCATCATGCTTCAGTACAAGCGGTCACAATAGTTAATACCAACAATAAAAACTTAGTAGTTTCTGGTTCATATAACGACACTCCTAGAGTTTGGAACTTGGAAACTGGAAAAGAGGAATTCAGTCTCGGTAAGAGTGATATGGTGTGGTCTACTACAGCTATTCCCGATCGAGAATTAGTAATTTTTGGATCGCTGGATGGAACTATTACAATTTGGAATATAAAAACTCGCCAGAAAGAATATAGCTTCCAAGGTCACACTAATTCGGTACGTGCTATATCTATCACCTCTGATGGGGAACGAATAATTTCTGTTTCAGAAGATAAAACTCTTAAAATTTGGAAGACAGGAACCTGGGAGAATGAAGCTACTATTAATGTTCATACAGGTTCGGTTCTTGCAGTCGCAGTTACTTCTGACGGAACAAAGATAATTTCCGCTTCGGGAAGTACTATTTATAATTTACTTTCAAATGATTACACTATCAAAATTTGGGATCTAGAAAGGTGCGTACAAAATCAATTATTCGATACTGAAAACTCAAAAACACCTCATAGTGACTCTGTGGAAGTAGTTGATTTTACCTCTGATGGAAAACAGGTAAGGTCTGCTTCAGAAGACGGAACTCTTAAGTTTTGGAAAGTCGGAACTTGGGAGAATGAGAAAACTTTGACTGGGAATGTCAATTCGCTATTTACTTTTGGAGATAAGCAAAACCAAAAGATTACTGAACTCAAATTTGGCGATATTGAAGAAATTTTTCGCCGCATTGATAGCACTTTACCTTTTCTTCTTGCTACCAGTTCTGATAATAATCTTCAAATTTGGTCTTGGGGTGACGAAAATATTAAATTGTGGGATGCTTTGCTTGGAAAAGATATTGCCGCTTTCGCAGGAGAAAGTGAGATTAAATGTTGCGCGATCGCGCCAGATGGACAAACGATAGTTGTAGGGGAAGCATCGGGACGTTTACATTTTCTACGATTATGTTTGGAAAAACTTGAGTTGCTATAACTGCAATAGTGACAGGTAGATTGTAAGCAATAATTGCCAGAATAATAATTAATACTTTACTTCTTAGATTTGGCGATAAGGTAACATCTGGTATAAAAAATGCTGTTCTTTACAAAACTTTCCTATTGCTAAAATTCTCATATAACAGGAGAAAACCATGACACCCGAAATTGCAACTAAACCACCTTTATTTATTCCTCCTCTCGAAAGCGGTGATAAACTTACCCGTGCTGAATTTGAGCGTCGTTATGATGCTATGCCAAATTTGAAAAAAGCAGAATTAATTGAAGGAGTCGTTTACTTGGCATCACCTTTAAGAATTAAAAGTCATGGAGAACCACATGGTTTTATTATGACTTGGTTAGGAGTTTATAAAGCTGCAACACCTGGTGTTGGATTTGCCGATAATCCGACAGTAAGACTTGATGCTGACAATGAACCCCAACCGGATGCTTTGTTAAGAATTGAAAATGGTGGGCAGTCGCGTATTACTGAAGATGATTATCTTGAAGGTGCGCCGGAATTAATTGTAGAAATTGCTGCCAGTACCGCTTCTTACGATTTACATGAAAAACTGAAAGTTTATCGACGCAATCAAGTACAAGAATATTTAGTATGGCGAGTATACGACAATGCTTTTGATTGGTTTAAGCTTCAAGAAGGTAAGTATATTCAATTAGAAGCTGATAGCGAAGGGATAATTTGTTCACAAGTTTTTCCCGGTTTATGGTTAGATAAATCAGCTTTATTAGAAAGAAATTTAGCTCAAGTTTTAGAAGTGTTACAGCAGGGATTAAGTACGGCAGAACATCAAAATTTTATTGGTTCGTAGTTTTGCTTTAGAATTAAAGATTTTCCATTTTTCACAAATCAATCAAATAAAGATGGTGCGTTACGGCATTATCAAATTAGTAACTTCTATTTCAAGAGATATCAGCCGTAACACACCCTACAACTTAATTCATCATCTTGCCCAAATTCTCTTTACGCCATTTGGCATCTGCTTTTCGATTGGTGGGTATTTCTAAAACCCGAATTCCTTTACTAGGTAATGGATTTAATTTATTAATCAACTCTTGCCAAGAAGTAATTAATTCGTGTTCAACACCGTAAGTTTTACAAAGTTGAGCAAAGTCTATATTTTGTGGAGTTGCAAATAATTCTTCAAATGGTGGTTCAAATTCCGATATTGGCAGCATTTCAAAGATTCCGCCGCCGTTATTGTTAATTAATACTATTGTTAAATGTCCGATAAGTTTATTTCTAGTTAAAAAGCCGTTAGTATCGTGAAGTAAAGCTAAGTCACCCGTTAACATGACGCTGCTTTGTTGACGATGAGCTATTCCCAAAACAGTTGATAAAGTTCCATCGATACCGTTTGCACCACGGTTGAAAAATGGTTTGATGCCTAAATTATTGGGTTTCCAGAAAAATTCTACATCGCGCACCGGCATACTATTCGATATAAATAAAGGCGTTTGAGGTGGTAAAACTTGAGAAAGCAACCAAGCGGCTTTACCTTCAAATAACTCCGTCTTTTCTGCCAAAGTTTTATCTATTTTTTCTCTTACCCGCGCTTCCAAATCTACCCAAATTTGAAGATAAGAATTTATAAATTCATCATCTCCTTGTCCCCTTGTCTCCTTGTCCCCTTGTCTCTCGATCTCCTCCACATTCATCCGTAAATGAACCACCCTTCCGTGCAAAGCATCAATATTTTGATTCGATGGTTCAATTATCCAGCGCAAAGGATTTTTATCGCTCAACCATTGTCGTAATACTTTACTGGTAGGGATTTCGCCGATTTGAATTACTACTTCTGGAGTTAACTTGGTTGCTGAATCCTGATTTCTTAAAATTAAATCGTAGGTAGAAATAATGTAAGGATTGAGTGAAGCATGATTTCTAACTGGTGATAATCCCTCTGCTAAAACTGGAAAATTTAACTTTTGAGCAAGTTTGGCGATCGCACTACAATACTCTTGCGGTTGTTGCGGCTGAGAAACTCCAGCAATGATAATTCCTCGTTGCGTTTCCAGCCATTTTTGAGGAATTGATATTTGCTTGGGAGTTATCATTCGTTGATATTTATTCGTTACTGCGGCGAAAAATTCTTCTGAGTTAAAGTTTGACTGCAATAATTTTAAAGATGCTGCATTAACATCACTTTCATCTTTAATTGGTGGAAGGGGGTCGCGAAACGGTATATTTAAGTGTACAGCACCAGAAACGGGATAAAGTGTTTGTTCAAATCCGTATATCGTCGTTTGGCGTAAATAAGCTAGCATTTCCATACTTATACAAGGTAATGCTAACTCTGTTTGCCAGTTAGGATAATTACCAAATAGTTTCAATTGGTCTATAGTTTGCCCGGAGTGGCAATCACGCAATTCTGGAGGTCTATCGGCAGTTAATAATAATAAAGGTACGCGACTGAAATTAGCTTCCACAACTGCGGAATAAAAATTTGCTCCAGCGGTTCCGGAAGTACAGACAACAGCAACAGGTAATCCCGTAGCTTTCGCTCTACCCAAAGCAAAAAAAGCAGCCGAACGTTCATCGAGAATCGGAACAACTTCTATATCCGGAGATTGAGCAAAAGCAACTGTCAGAGGAGTCGAACGAGAACCCGGACAAATCGCAACACAACTTAAACCCAATCGTTGAAGCGTTTCGGTAAATATAGAAGCCCAAAGTTCGTTAACATTTCTAAATCCAATCGTCATGAAAAATAAGGTTAAAGGTTAAAGGTTAAAGGTTAAAGGTCAAAGGTTAAAATTATTTTCTCTCTACCTTGTCTCCCCATCCCCCCATCCCCCAATCTCCCCATCCCCCAATCTTCTCATCTTATGGACTGCATTTACTTAACAGGAATTCGCGCTTACGGTTACACTGGCTATCTAAAAGAAGAACAAGTACTAGGACAATGGTTTGAGGTAGATGTAAAGTTATGGCTGGATTTAAGTATATCTGCCGAAACTGACGCGATTAAAGATACTATCGATTACCGCAGCATTATTAGTTTAGTACAAGATTTAGTCAAAACCTCGAAGTTTGCTTTAGTCGAACGTCTTGCTGGTAGTATTGCAGATTCTATTTTGCAGTCTGCCACAACGGTAAAGCAAGTTCAAGTCATTTTAAGTAAGCCTGCTGCACCGATTCCAGATTTTGGCGGCAAAATTACTATTGAACTTATTAGAAGCAAATAGTTACATACAAAAACTCTGCATGAAATAAAGTTCGATTAGTTTTGACGAGCGTGGAATAACCTATCGTCACAATAGAACAGTGACTATCGATTATTTTATCTTTAGCCTCATACCTGAGTCAGACGAAAAAGTCTGCTGCTTAATTACTTATTTTTATTTTTATGCCTTATTGCATATTTTCTTTAGGAGAGATATTGCCTATTCTTAAAGAAGCGATTGTTTTTTCTCTCGTCTAACGTAATAAAACTTAAAGCTATATCTATTTCTAGTTTAACTATTGATATGGGCTTAATTTGTAGAAGCAATAGATAGAAACTAATCCATGAAAAAGCATAAATTTAGTTTATTTTCTGCAAAAGCGATTGGTATCTGAAAAGACAGTTCGCATTTTTTATTTTAAGCAGGATTTGAAATTTTATGTCTTGTGACTTTAATATACAAGCTTGTATGTATTAAATATCGTGCTTTTTAGTCGATCTCGATATTTGATTGTCGGCAATACAAAACCATTCAATCTATACAAACTTCTTTCAAAGCAAGTTTGACTCATAATTATGCACAACTACTTAAATAGTATTATTTTTTGCTTTGGTTAAGTAAAAACCACAATTATTCCTATTTTCAATCCAAACGATAATAAATAATAGTTGAGAAATGTTATTATTTATTTAATACAAATGGTTTTGTAATTTATTAATAATTGGCTATAATAAATTTTGAATTCAAGTTGTAAAAAAATAAAATAAATGTCAAGCATAGCAATAAGAGTAGTCGAGCAGAAACCATCATAAATTTAGTAGACACAATTGTGAGCTAAGAACAATGTGGCTTTGAATATTGATTAGGATCAAGATATTTAAATTTACATTAAGTAGGCATTCAAGATGAACAGTCTGAAAATCTTAATTATTATAAATGGAAAAAATCGGAATTTTTCTATTATAAAAAGTTTACCAAAATTTTTATAATAGCGTTCTGAAAGTCATGAATTCAATTGAAGAGTTAATTACAAAGTTTGTAAAAAGTATTCAAAGTTTAATATTGATTGATATTTGCTTGACAAGAGAAAATAGTACACAAATAACAGATATTATTCAAAATTATTATTATATATAGGTAATCTATTTTACAAATAATGTGGAAAATACAAAAATTTTTAACAAACATTTCACTCAGTTTTTCAACTTTTTTACAAGAAGAGACCTACATATGGCTATCAAAATGCCTACCTACGAACACCAAACACTTAAAGAGTTACAACAAAAACCACAACAGTTAGGTGTAATAATCAACAGTATGGGTTGTGGAGTAATTGTTACAGATGTAAATACCTGTATCAGAACTATTAATCCGGTTGCAGAGTCACTAACTGGTTGGCAGGAAAAAGAGGCTGTTGGTAAAGAATTATTGGAGGTTTTTCAGTTGAAAGATGCCGATACAGAAGAAGAAATTGAGAATTTAGCTGCACGGGTAATAAAAACAGGTGAGATTCTGAATTTACCAGAAAACCGTAAATTAGTTGCAAAAGATACAAGCGAAATATATATCGGAGATACTGTCTCACCCCTGCGTGGTGAAGATGGGGAAATATTAGGTGCAGTGTTGGTGTTTCAGGATATAAGCCAACGTAAAAAGGCAGAAGCTGAACTTAAACGCAATGCTTTTTATGATTCCATAACAGGATTACCCAATCGGGTTTTGTTCATAGATAGACTTAAACAGACTTTTGAACATAGTAAGCGAAGAAAGAATTATTGCTTTAGCGTTTTTTTCCTGGATTTAGATGGTTTTAAGGGAATTAACGATAGATTTGGGCATGGGATGGGAGATAAATTGTTAGTTGATATAAGCCAACGTTTAAAGTCTAGTTTGCGTGGCGGCGATACTGTAGCTAGATTTGGTGGCGATGAATTTGCCATTCTCCTAGAAGATATTAAAGATGTTAAGGAGGCTAAAAATGTTGCTCAACGCATTCAAGAGAGCTTAGAAACACCATTTGATATTAACCAGCGTAAGATATTAATCACAGCTAGTATTGGTATTGCTTTAAGCAGCGCAAGTCACCAAGAACCCTTAAATTTGCTAGATGATGCTGACAGAGCAATGTACCAAGCTAAAGAGAAAGGAAAAGCTCGGTATGTAATATCTAACTAAGAAGCGTAATTGAGGTTAAAGGGCTGAAAGCGGCTTTTAGCCTTATGTCTATTGAAACTTATATTTATTTTATTTAGGCAACACGCTGCATAAAGCGGCAGGGAGCAATCTGCATAAACATACAAAGGATGCAACCACTTAACATATATATTAAAATGTAGTGTTCCAGACGTTGAGATCCCCCCAACCCCCCGATAAATTGGGGGGCTTTGCGTAGGTGTTTAACTTATTCTAATTATTCTAATTTTTTATTCTACCTGGCGATTTTGAGCAAAAAAGCTATAATGTCGATATTTAAAATTGCATATAAAGTTTAAAAACATTAAAAAATACAAAGAAATATTAAGCAGCATACTGGCATCACGAAAATAATTGATGACAAAAAATGTGGTGTTAATTAAACTGTTGTTTGACTAATAATCAATGTTGGATGTACAAGTGGTAAAAAAAATCAGAAAAGTATTGCAAAAACTCAAGTTTAGAGTTGTTGTGATATTTCTTATTGTTATGTTTGGCGTGGCTTTTTTTTCGGTAAAGCCAGCACAAACGCAGCAGCCGGTAACGTTAAATTTATTGATGACAGCACCCGATGCTGAACCTTGGAAACAAGGGATAATCAAAGACTTTGAAACGAAAAATCCCGGTATTAAAATCAATATTGTTGAAGGTCCGAATGCTACCGATTTATTAGAAAATTTGTATACTTCTGCCTTTATTTTGGGCGATTCTCCTTACGACTTGATCAATATGGATGTCGTTTGGACACCCAAATTTGCTGCGGCTAATTGGCTGTTAGATTTGACGGATAAAATTACCGAAGCAGAGTTAGCAGCATTTTCCGAAAAAGATGTAGAAGGGCGACGCTATAAAGGTAAACTATACGCAATTCCCATGCGCAGCGATGTGGGAATGCTTTATTATCGGGAAGATTTGCTTAAAGAAGCTGGGTTTAATCCTCCAGAAAGTTTTGATGATTTAATTAAAATTTCCCAGGCTTTAAAAGATGAAAACAAGGGTAGATGGGGTTATGTTTGGCAGGGTAAGCAATACGAAGGATTAGCAGCAATGTTTGTGGAAATCCTCGAAGGTTTTGGTGGTTATTGGGTTAACCCCGAAACTTTAGAAGTAGGATTAGATCGTCCACAAACAGTCGAAGCAATTGAATTTCTCAAAAATACGATTCAAATTGGAATTTCTCCTCCTGGAGTAACTACATATCAAGAAGAAGAAACCAGGCAGATTTTTCAAAATGAGAATTCAGTTTTCTTAAGAAATTGGCCTTACGTTTGGCCTCTTGCAAACAAAGAATCTTCACCCATTGACGGTAAAATTGCGATCAAACCAATGGTGCATACCAAAAATGGAAGTAGTGGCGCTTGTTTGGGAGGTTGGGCTTTAGGAATATCCAAATCTACCAAACATCCCGAAGAAGCTTGGAAAGCAATTAAATATTTTACTTCCGAAGAAGCACAGCGAAAATTTGTCTTACAAGCCGGATTTGTACCAAGTCGGCGATCGCTATTTCTCGATCCGCAAATTGTTGCCAAATATCCCCACTATCCTCAATTGTTAAAAGTCGTAGATAAAGCAGTATTGCGTCCCCCCATCGCTCAATACGCTCAAGCATCCGATATTTTGCAACGCTATCTTTCCGCTGCATTAACTAATAGAATCACACCCGAAGCCGCGATGAAGAATGCAGCATCCGAGACTCGTCAGCTTTTAAGGAGATAGGGTGAGGGGGAGATGGGGAGATGGGGGGACTATTATTTATAAATTTAAGACTTAAAACTTATAATAACCAATTCCCAATTCCCAATTCCCAATGTCCAATTCCTAACAACTAACAACTAACAACTAACCACTAACAACTAATATGGAAACAATTCGGAGTAGAGAACAAAAAACGGCTTTAATTTTGTTAATCCCAGCGATGCTGTTGCTGTTGTTGGTGTTTGGCTATCCGATCGTTCGGGCTTTTTGGTTAAGTTTGTTTACGAAAAATTTAGGAACGCAATTACAACCTGTTTTTTCGGGCTTGGATAATTACGGAAGAATGATGGGTGATGGGCGGTTTTGGCAAAGCTTTCTGGTAACAACTATCTTTACTAGCGCATCGGTAATTTCAGAATTACTGTTGGGTTTAATCGTAGCTTTGGTATTGAATCAGCAATTCTTCGGACGTGGCTTGGTACGAACTACTGCGATTTTACCTTGGGCTTTACCTACTGCTTTAATTGGTTTGGCTTGGGCTTGGATTTTTAACGATCAATACGGTGTCGCAAACGATATTTTGCAGCGGTTAGGTTTTATTCAAGATGGTATTAACTGGTTAGGAAATCCAACTTTAGCAATGATTGCGGTTGTGGTTGCCGACGTATGGAAAACCACGCCTTTTATCAGTATTTTGCTGTTGGCTGGTTTACAATCCATATCCGCCGATTTGTATGAAGCGCACTCTATTGATGGGGCCTCACCTTGGCAAAGTTTCACTCAAATAACCCTGCCACTTTTGATACCACAAATATTAATAGCCGTTTTATTTCGCTTTGCCCAAGCATTCGGAATCTTCGATTTAATTTCGGTAATGACGGGTGGTGGCCCCGGAGGAGCGACAGAAGTAGTATCGCTCTACATTTACTCCACCATCATGCGCTATTTAGATTTTGGTTACGGTGCAGCATTAGTTGTAGTAACTTTTATGTTGCTAATTTTTGCAGTGGCGATCGCAAATTTACTACTCCGCGTATCTCGCGCTAGTTAGTTGTTAGCTGTTAGTGGTTATTAATCTAAAATCTATAATTGGTATGAAAAAAAACTCCCTAAAAACAATATTGTTATGGATGGCAATTATTTTTGTAATTGTCTTTAGTTTGGCTCCGGCTTTATGGCAATTATTAACTTCATTTAAGGTGAATGAAGATATTTCCAAACTTCCTACAATTTATTTTCCGACTCGCTTTACTTTAAATCATTACACTGAGTTGTTTACTCGTCGTGATTTTTGGCGTTATATATTAAATAGTGCTTTTGTTTCGATTCTTTCTACAGCTTTTTCTTTGGGTATTGGTGCCCCTGCTGCTTATGCTTTGGCGCGTTTGCGTCCGAAGGGTCAAAATATTATTCTTGCAGGTATTCTGGTTGTCACCTTGTTTCCGGGAATTCTATTATTTTTAGGATTACTAGAAATTGTTCAATTCCTGCATTTGGGTAACAATTATTTAGCGCTGATAATTCCTTATACAGCAATAAATTTACCATTAACTATTTTAGTATTACGCAGCTTTTTCGAGCAATTACCCAAAGATTTAGAAGATTCTGCTAGAGTAGACGGCTATAATACCTGGCAAACGCTAACCCAAATTATTTTACCAATGACTCTTCCGGCTTTGGTAACAACAGGAATTCTCACCTTTATTTTTGCTTGGAATGAATTTATATTCGCACTCACATTTATTACCCGCGAAAATCTGAAAACAATTCCCGTTGCAGCAGCCCAATTAGGTGGTGCATCAACTTTTGAAATACCCTATGGTCCAATTGCTGCCGCAACAGTTATAGGAACATTACCTTTAGTATTATTAGTTCTGTTCTTCCAGCGCAAAATTGTTCAAGGGCTTACCGCTGGAGCAGTTAAAGGGTAAGTCGATTTTAGATTTTAGATTTTAGATTTTAGATTGTATATCAAATCTATCAATTATCTCTTACATATTGAATAATCCAAAATCATAAATCTGTAATTGCCTGCAAGCGTCTTTAAGAAGAGTAATCCCTGCACCCGTCTTGGAAAGTTTTGGGGTTCGTGAATCTACACCCCAAACTTTCCGCAAAATCCAAAATCCAAAATCCAAAATTAAAATATGGCAATACTGCAATTAAAAAACTTAAACAAAACCTTTTCTCCGAAAGTTATTCCGGTGAAAGATATTAGTTTATCTGTAGAGGATAGCGAGTTTCTGACATTATTAGGCCCCAGCGGTTGCGGTAAGTCTACAACTTTGCGAATGATTGCGGGTTTGGAAGAAGTGACGCGAGGAAAAATATTTTTGGGAACTGAAGATATTACATACAAACGCGCTGGCGATCGCAACATGGCGATGGTGTTCCAAAGTTATGCGCTTTACCCACATATGACGGTACGGGAAAACCTGGCTTCGGGATTAAAGTTGAAAAAAGTACCCAGTGGGGAAATTCAAAGCCGAGTTAGTGAAGTTGCGGAACTTTTGGGTTTAGAAGATTTGTTTGGGCGCAAACCCGGACAACTTTCTGGAGGGCAAAGACAGCGGGTTGCTGTAGGTAGAGCTTTGGTGCGTAAAGCTGAAGCATATTTGTTAGATGAGCCTTTGAGCAACCTTGATGCATTATTGCGCGAAAGAGTCCGAGCCGATATCAAACAGATATTTGCAGCCCAAAAATCTCCGGTAGTTTATGTTACCCACGACCAAACCGAAGCAATGACGCTTTCTTCTAAAGTTGCGGTATTAAATAACGGTTATGTACAGCAGCTTGCACCACCAGCAGATATTTACAACCATCCTGCCAATTTATTTGTAGCTGGGTTTGTGGGAAGCCCTCAGATGAATTTACTTACGATACCTTGTAAAGGTAACAGCGCCATACTGGGCGATTTTTCTGTTTCTACACCAAAATTTTCCACTTCACCACCGCAAATTGTTTTAGGTATTCGTCCCGAACACGTTCGCGTTGCATTACCAGAAGATACGCAAAGTGTAAAAGGAAAAGTATATTTAGTAGAAAATTTAGGTATGTACAAATTAGTTAGCGTGCATATCGCGAATTCTCAAACAGAACCGCTGACTATACGCGCTTTGTTGCCTCCAGATCAAAATTGGGATAACGAAGAAATTACCCTTGCTCTACCCTCAGAGAACATCCACTGGTTTGATCTTGAATCGGGAGACGTTTTGCAGTGAACAGTTATCAGTGAACAGTGAACAACTAAGGTTAAAGGTTAGAGCTTAAATAGCTGCTAACTACTTACTCCTAACTCTTAACCACTAACAACTATCCACTAACAACTAACTCTTAACTTTTAAAAACCTGTCTACCTTTGCTTTAACTTCTGGTAAATTCATATAAGCGTCGGCTGCTTCGAGTAAATTATTAATATTTTCTTCGGTTGCGTCGTCTAAATCATCGCTTAAAGGTTTACCAGTTAAATACTTATCAAGCTTGAATTGTAAACGTAAAAGCTGCTCTTGAACTATGTGTTTGCTGATGTAATGGTAAATATCGGAAGAAGCATCAAATAACACACCTACAATTGGTTGTGCCCACTGTAATAAACCCCAACTTCGTGCTTTTTCATAAGGTATAATTCGGGTTCTCTCTCCGGTACCGATGGAAAGTACGCTAATCTCTTGTGGTGAATAACCAACACGTAATGCTTCTGCAATTCCGCAACTGGAAGGATTATTTGCAGCAACTCCACCGTCAATTGCAGAATATATAGTTTTTATTGAATAAGTTGATGTTTTATCGGGGATTCTATCCCAAGCAGGGCTTACCGTTGCTTTTCTAATTGAACCAATATAGTTTTTAATAACTCGAACTTGTCCGCTACCTCTACCGTCAGTAATTCTAATTTCGGCATTTTCATATACTGCATCAACGGTAGATTCATTATCGCTAAAAATAATAGTATTTATGCTTGCGTCTTTGAGGTTGCCAATAACTCTCTTATCTAATTTATGTGCTGGAAAATAAGTAGGAGCCGATGCTGAAGCAACACATACTTCCCACAATGGAACGTTACCATATGGTTTGTCGGGTCGCCAGCTTTTAAAAATAATTGGATTGCGTTCGATAGTGTCATAAGATACTATTAATAACCTTGGTGAAGTACCAATATCCAACAGTCTTGTTTCTCCAAAAACACCTTGTAAAACTTGAATTAAATTATTGTCAGAATACTTAGGAGCAGATATACCGTATTTTAATAGTAAAGGAATTCGTTGAGGAGAAAAAAGGCTTTGATATGGGAAGATACTTGAGCTTTTATTTTGGAAAAAATCTACAATATCTTCACTGTTGCGTCCGGTGGCGATCGCCGCTGCTACAATAGAACCTGTAGAAGTTCCTACAATTAAGTCAAAGTACTGATTTAAAGGGCGATCGATACGCTTCTCAATATTCGCTAGCATTTTTGCCGCAACAATCCCCCTAACCCCTCCACCATCCAGACTTAATATCCGAAAAGGCATTTTAACAATTCTCCCTGTATGATTACTTGTTATTTCTCGATTAGTTGATAAACATATATGTGCCGAACTATATTATTAAGAATATTATTAATTTCTGCAATAATAGAATATACAAAATACGTAATTAATGATAGTAAATTTGAGCTTATTAATTATCTATATTTTGATATCATAATATAATATTCCAGGCATCTTAGTTAGATATAAAGCTGAAAACAACTATATTGTGTCATTAAACTATAAACTATTTTTTGATGAAGTGTAAGCTTTAAATAATCAGAAAAATGACTGTCATAGCAATTAGTTAAAATAGATTTTTAATTGAAAAATATCGCGATATATATTTGGCGACTGATAGATTAAATTATGTGTTAAAAATAATCTTTGCTAATCTGACACCTTCTTTGCATAAATTAGAACTAGTGCTACCCAAATAAGAAGTAAAGTAATCGAAGCTTCAAAAAGACTTACGCAAAGCCCCCCTTTTTAAGGGGGGTTGGGGGGATCTAAACGTTTGGAATGCCTAACCTACTATTACGGTTGCGTAAGTCCTATTCAAAAAAAAGCTGTTTGGATTACTTGTAAAAATATTTATCAAAGGAGTAGTTCGTAGTGGCAAAACTGAAAGCATTCTCAACAGTATTTGCTAGCGCAGCATTAGTTGTTTCCTGTACGGTAGAAACAGCTAAAACTGAAAACTTTAACCCCGCACCGATTTATCAAGATGTTGGAAGTTACAGCACAACAATTTCTGGAAATAACGATTTAGCTGATATTTACTTTCCCAAACCTAAAAATTTAAAAACTGGTCATAATTCTTTTCCTATTGCTTTATTGCTACAAGGAGCCAATGTAGATAAATCAAGTTATTCTGAATATGCCAGTATTGTGGCTCGCTATGGTTTTGTCGTAGTTGTGCCAAATAGAAAACGAACGATTGCAAAATTTAAGAAAACTGGACTTTTTACTGAAACGTCGCAAATAGATCGTGTTTTAAAACAAATAAAGACAGAAAATTCCAATCCTAATTCACCTGTAAAAGGTATTATTAATACAGATAAATTAGCACTGTTAGGTCATTCCTTCGGCGGTGCTGTTGGACTATCTGCTATTGCTAACACTTGTATTCCACTTATATGTGAAGGTTCCTTTGAGCAACCAAAGGAATTAGTTGCAGGAGTATTTTTTGGTGCAAATCTCCGCAACCAAGCGACACAGGAATTTATCCCTATCAATAATTCTGGAATTCCTACCGCATTATTACAAGGAGCTGCTGAAGGTGTAGCTCTTCCTTCGCGAGCTAAAAAAACCTACGATAATATTCAAAATCCTCCCAAAGCTTTAATTACTATTTCAGGTGCAAACCACTACGGTATTACTAACAATAATAATCCTAATGGCCCAAAACCAGACCCCAATACACCAACAATACCTCAAGATGTGGCAGTAGAAACAGTTGCGCGTTGGAGCGGTTTATTTTTACGCGCTAGCGTGCTTGATGATAAAGAAGCTTTCGATTATGTATATTCCACTGGTGATGCATTAGATAAAAATGTAAAAGTTATCAGCCAAGTAAAATTGCTCACAAAATAATCGATTAAAACCTTAAATAAAAAAGACGTTGCACTGCAACGTCTCTACACGAATATTACCAATTACCAATTACCAATTACCCATTCCCTATTTACCTTGAATATCCAAATCTACTTTTAATGTAGAATTCAGAGGTGTTTCTTCCAAAGTATTGATGTTTTTACCAATATATTTACTATCAGCAAGTAAGGATAGTTGAGAACTTACTGGCATTACTTTATCAAGCTGTATTGTAGCTGTTCCTTTAGCATTACCTTTAAAAGATTGTAGAGTTAAAATACCGTCTAAAGGCAAGCCGGGATAGTCAATTACTTGAGTTGATTTTTCTTGCTGCTGTAAGTTCACGTTTAGAGTCGCAACTCCATTTTGAACATTTACTAATTCATAATTAGTAGTTTGTTTGAGATTAATCCCGTTGATGCTAGCATCCGAGCTAACCTGCCATTTAGCACCCGCTCCCACAGCTTCTTCCGGAACTGGTGAAGATAATTGTTGTAAGGAATTAGATAATTGTTCGACGAGAAACTTGATATTTACATCTACTGTAGACGGAATTACATAGTTAATTTGTTTAGTTCTTCCTTGATTATCAATTACCGCAGAAGCTTTAAAATTTTCTAATTGTCCTATCTGCTTGCTAATCACCCGAATTAATTCCGGACGAGTTTGAGCATCACCTTTAATATTTACATCACTATAAGCAATATCATAGGAAATATCTCCATTTGGTTCTACTTTAGTTACAGTAGAATCCAAAGTTATAACGTAAGCTGGTAACTTTGCCCTGGGCATTTTAAAATCACCAATAGACATCAAAGTGTCCTTATTTAAGGTGACATTTATAGTTTGTTTAGCACCAACCTTTGGAGTAAAACGCAATTTTTGTTTATTACCAGTTCCCGTACTAATAACTTTGAGTTGAGGGATTTTTGTATTCTGAGCTTTAGTAGCTTGCTTTTGAGTTTGAATAACTATAGAAGCAGGTTGAGCATTGGCACTTTTGAAATTTTGCTCCAATCCCCATCCAGCAAATACTAAAAAAATAGAACTAGCTAAAAATAGTTTTTTCATGATAATAGATGATTGCGACTTGGAGTGTTAAGTATACAGCTTGAAATTGAAGATGAAACGATTAACTATTCTACCCTTAGATAGTAAAAAAACTAGAACAATAATTACAATCAGTTTTGACAAACAAGAAAGATGATAAACTGTAAAATTTAGAACGGTTGAATCTCGTTTAATTGACAATGCAGTATGTTTTAAAGTTCCCAATTATGGGAGAGGGGGTAGAGGGGGGAGATGGGGAGAGGGGGAGATGGGGAGAGGGGGGGAAATAATTGCTAACTCGCTACTCTCAACTCCTAACTCCTAACTATTTACAATGCCCCAATGCCCAATTACCAATTACCAATTACCAATTACATGAGCATTCTCGTCTTCGGCAGCATTAATATGGATTTGGTAGCAACAGCACCTCGTTTACCGACTGCTGGTGAAACTTTGTTAGGGCATGATTTTTTTCAAGCATCGGGTGGTAAAGGTGCTAATCAAGCAGTTGCAGTTGCGAAATTAGGTATTAACATTGAAATTGTTGGGCGGGTTGGCAAGCAAAGCTTTAGTGAGGAACTTATTAGTTATCTACAAGCTGCGGGAGTCAAAACAGATAACGTATTTATTGATGAAACAGTAAGCTCCGGTGTAGCAATTATAAATGTAGATGATGCCGGTGAAAATCAAATTGTGGTTATTCCCGGTGCAAACGGGCGCGTTAATGGAGAAGACGTAAAAAGACTATCGCGGTTATTACCTGGCAAGAAAGCACTTTTATTACAGCTAGAAATTCCCATATCTAGCGCGATCGCAGCAGCAGAAGCAGCACAAAAAGCACAAGTAAAAGTAATTCTCGATCCTGCACCAGCACAAAAAGAGTTACCAAAAGAACTTTATCCCTTGGTAGATATCCTGACACCAAATCAAGTAGAAGCAGCGCAATTGGTGGGTTTTACCGTGAATGGGGAAGACTCAGCAAAGAAAGCAGCAGAAGTTTTATTACAGAAAGGCGTGAAATGTGCCGTTGTTAAACTTGGCGCAAAAGGGGTTTATTGTGCTACCGCAACAGAAAGCTTTTTTACACCAGCATTTTCAGTAAAAACAGTTGACACCACAGCCGCAGGAGACGCTTTCAACGGTGGTTTAGCAGCAGCACTTTCCGAAGGACTTTCGTTACGTCAAGCCGTAGTTTGGGGTAGTGCGGCAGGTGCGTTAGCTGCAACCAAATCCGGCGCACAGCCTTCGTTACCGGATAGGGATGCGTTTGATAAGTTTTTGCAAGAAAATGTTAGTTGTTAGTTGTTAGTTGTTAGTTGATAATTGGTGAGAGTTAGGAATTAGGAGTTAAGAGTTGCAAGTATATAAGTAGCGAGTGAGTAATTATTTCCCCTTGTCCCCTTGTCCCCTTGTCTCCCCCTCCGGGTTGCGCCACTTGCCTGACTGTCGGCGGCAGTCGCTACAACGCGGGGAACCCGCGCAACGCGCTGCCTTGGGAACCCGCCCCTATCAGTGGCTGTGCGATCTCCCCATCACCCCATCCCCCATCCCCTTGTCTCCCCATCCCCCCTCTCACATATAATAGACATCTCCGGAAAACATTTATATGAGTTTAATTATATACGTAGACCTAACCCCCCTACCCCCCTTCCCGGAGCAGGGAAGGGGGATTTCAAAGCCTCTCTCCGCTAGCCGTAAGCGGCCACTGCGTGAACGGGGAGAGGTTTGTATACAGTTCTTTTTCATTTCCGGAGATATCTAATATTTAATAAAAAACTATGATCGATCTAATTCTCCGGCGGGGTAAGTTAGTTTCTTTTAGTACAGAGAATACTGTAACTGTAACTGTAGATATTGCCGTTAAAGATGGTAAAATAACCGCAATTTCGCCTAATTTTAAGGAATCTGCTGCTCAAGAAATTGATCTAGAAGGAAAATTAATTTCACCACCCTTTGTTGAATCGCATATTCATTTAGATTCGGTTTTAACTGCCGGAGAGCCGCGCTGGAATGAAAGTGGGACGCTGTTTGAGGGAATTCAAATTTGGGGCGATCGCAAACGTGAAATCTCTATGGAAGATGTGAAAAATCGCGCTCTGACGATGTTGAAGCAACAAGCGGCTCAAGGTATATTATTTGTCAGAACTCACGCAGATGTCAGCGAACCGCAGTTAATTGCGCTACAGGCTTTATTAGAATTGCGCGATGAAGTTAAAGATTGGATGACGGTGCAGGTTGTGGCATTTCCTCAAGATGGGATTTATTCGGATTTGCAAAATGAGATGTTGTTGGAAAAAGCTTTGCAAATGGGGGCAGATGCCGTGGGAGGGATTCCCCATTATGAATTGACTAGGGAAAGTGGAGTGCGATCGGTACAAAAAGTATTTGAATTAGCAGAAAAATATAATCGTTTAATTGATATTCATTGTGACGAGATTGATGATGAGCAATCGCGATTTTTAGAAGTCGTTGCAGCGGAGGCTATTAGGACAAAAATGGGTAGTCGAGTTACAGCAAGTCATACCACTGCTTTTGGTTCTTATAATAATGCTTATGCATATAAATTAATCGGTTTTCTACAACGCGCTCAAATTAATTTTATCGCCAACCCGTTGATTAATATTACCTTACAAGGACGTGCGGATACTTACCCCAAGCGCCGAGGAGTCACCCGTGTTAAAGAATTGTGGCAAAATGGCTTAAACGTCAGTTTTGGTCATGATTGCGTCCAAGATCCCTGGTACAGTTTGGGGACGGGAAGTATGTTAGATGTGGCTCATATGGGAGTGCATATTTGTCACATGACAGGGCGCGAAGAAGTTGATGCTTGCTATCAAATGGTTACAGCTAATGGAGCTAAGACATTAGATATAGAAGATAATTATGGTGTGGAAGTAGGAAAACCAGCGTCTTTTATTGTGTTAGATGCAAACGATTCCTACGATGCTATCCGCACTCGCATCAAACCCCGCTACGTAATTTCCCAAGGAAAAATCATCGCTTCGACTATACCAGCAGCGACCGATTTTTCATTAACAGGAGTAACGCCAAATTGCTCTTTTGTAGAAAAATCTGTTTCATTTTCTAAAGTATTATAAAATCTTTATTTTGCCATAAAAATAAATGTATTTATCTATGGTTTCCATAAATAAATCAGTGCGGTCGGAGTTAATTTTATGATATAACTGACGTGCTTTGGCTTTTCAAAGTTGGTGAATTTGTAATATTTGACCAATATTGAGTAAGTTGTCTCATGATACACAAATAGAACCAGAATGAAATTATTAAAATCGGCAGTATTATTCTTAGTATTGATTCCAGTAAGTATATTAGCTGCATCTTGTAATGATAATGCAACTTCAGCTAACAACGTCGATCCACAAGCTTCAAACAATTCCAATAATTCAAATAATTGTATCACCGAGAAAGATGTGATCGATGCTCAACAAACTTGGGGTAATGCGGTTGTTAAAATTGGCGAAGCATATAAAAACAAAGGAGACTATAAAGAATTAGCAGCTGAAACTGTTGATAATCTATACGGTTATGATGAAGGAAAGGTTTTATTTAAGCCTACTTTAGCTTCAGAAGGACAGTTTCGTTTAACGAAAGAAGACGCTGTATCTTACTTTGTCAAAGGTAAAATTGCTGAAGATAAAGGATTTGCACTTCGACCTTGGAGTAAAGTCCGATTTGAAAACGCGGGATTCAGTATTGCTTGTAGCGATGCAGAGGCTATGGGAAACTACTATTTTACTGATGCTAATACTGGCAAAGAAACTAAAGTAGAATATACTTTTAGTTATCGCAAAAATGAAGATGGAAAGCTGTTGATTGACTTACAGCATTCCTCTTTACCATTTAATCCCACCTAACAATAAGTTCGTAGTAAGGACTTTAGTCCCTCTTGTATCAGGATTAAATTACTTACTACGAACCTTATTAGAATTAAGAACATATCGTGTTTTAATCTAACATGATTCACTGTTCCCTATATTTATTGAGAGTTAATCTAATTATCCAAAATTCACGCCAACAAAAATCTGTCTAACAATAGTAGTAATAAAAAAGTAAAACAGAAAAGCATAAATAACTAGACTTGTATCCCTCAAATTTCGGTCTATGCTATTTATTTTTGTGAGCTTTGAATTTATTTCTCGTAATTCTATTAAAATTTCTTCTAATTTCTGTTCATCCATATTTATTAAACTAGTCAAAATATCTTTATTTAAGATAAATCGAGTATACAACGAATCAAAAATTTAAAATTAGTAAGAACGGAGTATTAATAGAATATTCACAAAACCTTTATTATGATTTATTTTAATTAATTTTAATTGTTAACATTAACTCTACTCCCTACTTGCTTCTAAAAAAGAGAGTAGGTTGGGTTAGACACGATGTGCGACTTGAACAAGATAACAATAAATCTATATTAATTGTGTCGTAACCCAACATCTTCACCGGGGATGGATGTGATTAAATACTAATAATACAATGTTGGGTTACGGCGCGAAGATAGATTATTCGTCAAAAACTATATTTGTTTGTGCGCCGTGAAGCCAACCTACAACTATTCCCCATTTCCTACTCTTTACTTTCTTCCAAAAAAGAAACATGAGCAGAAACAACTTTCCAACCTTCTGGAAAACGCTGCCACATCTGACTTTGCCTACCTCGACGTTCTACATTATTTATAAACCGACGAAATTCAAGGGTGACTGCTGCACTATCTTCACCAAAAGTTACCACTTTTAGATTAATTATTTCCCTTTCTAATTTAAAACCCGCACGTGAATTGCGAAAAGCCCGAATATCTGCGGCACCATACTGATTTTCATTTAGCCCAAACCGAACAACATCCGCAGAATCCCAGAAAAAATTATCCAGTACAGCAGTATCATTACTACATAAAGCCGCTTCATACTTCATATATAGTTCCGTCAACTCAGCAACTAAGGCTGGTTTATTGACGCTATTAATCATATTTTGATGTTTAAACTTCCCGTATTATGATACAACTCAAAACATTCATAAATACTTATACATAGTGGGGGGATCTTAATGGCAAAACAACTCGTATTAATGGATCATGACGGTGGTGTGGATGATTATTTGGCAACGATGTTGTTAATGACGATGGATAACGTCCAACCCCTTGCTGTCGTTGTAACTGCCGCTGATTGTTACGCACAACCAGCAGTTAACGCTACTCGAAAAATTCTAGATTTAATGGGATTTTCTGATATTCCGGTAGCAGAAAGTAAAGTACGCGGTATTAATCCCTTTCCCAACCTTTACCGTCGCGATTCTTATGTAGTCGATCATTTTCCCATACTCAATCAACAGGAAACCATAACTACACCATTGGTTGCAGAACCTGGCGAAGATTTCACCGTGAAAGTACTGCAAAAAACAACCGAACCAGTAACAATAATGGCAACTGGTCCTTTAACAAATATTGCTACGGCGTTACAAAAAGCACCAGATATCGAAGCAAAAATTAAACGTATTGTGTGGATGGGAGGTGCGTTAAATGTACCCGGTAACGTTGAGAAAAACTGGGAACCCGGACAAGATGGTTCGGCTGAGTGGAATGCATATTGGGACCCAATTTCGGTAGCGCAAATTTGGGATACTCAAATTGAAATAATTATGTGTCCTTTAGATATTACTAATAATGTCCCGGTGACATCAGAAATTGTGCAAAAAATGGGCAAACAAAGAAACTATCCCCTATCAGATTTAGCCGGACAATGTTATGCCTTAGTAATTCCTCAAGACTATTATTTTTGGGATGTATTAGCAACCGCTTATTTAGCAAAACCAGAATTATTTGAATTAAAACACATAGAAACAGAAATTATTACCGATGGTAAGAGTCAAGGAGCAACAAAAATTGTATCGGGAGGAAGAAAAGTTTTTGTAATGGATAAAGTTGATAAACAAGCTTTTTATCACTATATTTTGCAGCAGTGGAAAAGGTAAGTGAGTTAGGAGTTGGGCATTGGGCATTGGGCGTTGATAATTGATCATTCTTCCCATGTCCTAAGATAAAAGCTACAATTTTTCTATCCTTCATTCTTAATACTTCATGAGTCGTCAACGTATCCTACAAGCAGGATTAAGCTATACATTTAGTAAGTATTTTGAATTGCCTTATGCACCAGCAGATATTTTGTTGGAGTTGGGATGTACTTATGTACGCTCTCAATTGCAGTTACCCAAGTATGAAGGAGAACTTGATTGTATTGATTTTCTAAAGCGTTATTTACCACGAAATTTAAACTACGTTAACCCAATTAGCGAAGCAGCACGTCGGGAAGTATTGATTGCACCAACGCTTCTGGAAATTTGCGCTGAAACTCAATCTGAATTAAATATTGAGTATCCAGTTCATGTTAACAACTTTTTGAAAGGTAGTTTTGATTATTTTATATCCTCCCCTAATGCTTTAGTAGTTATAGAAGCAAAGCAGTCAGATTTAAGTAGAGGATTTACGCAATTAGCTGTAGAATTAATTGCTTTAGATCGATGGATTGACTCTCCAGTTACAGTATTATATGGTGCCGTCACTACCGGAGAAGATTGGCGATTTGGTATATTCTATCGTCAAGAAAAAAAGATCGTCCAAGATATTAAATTATATCGGGTTCCAGAAGAATTAGAATTGTTATTGCGAGCATTGGTTGGTATTCTCACTTCGCCGATAAACGTAGATTAACGAAAACTAAATTTCCCATGCTCAATGCCCTATCCCCAACGCCCTATTCCCATTTTACTTAACCAAATTCAAACCTAAAAATAAAGCCGCAACAGTACCAGCAACACAAATTTCACCTTTAAGTATTTTTTGCAAAACTGCATCTACAGGAATTAAGATCACTTCGATTTCTTCTGTAATATCTAACTTCAGTTTTCCCCTTTTAGCAACATTTTCAGCTAAATATAAATGTAATCGATTCGTATCCTTACTGGGTTTATCGTAAAAGGTTGCTATCTTCTTTACTTTTGACGCAACATAGCCTGTTTCCTCTTCAAGTTCCCTTACAGCAGCAAATTCACCGCTTTCTTGTTCGGGATTAAAACCACCTGCGGGAAGTTCGATAAAAAAATCACTTATGCCGTGTCTATACTGCTTAACAAAAACAATTTCTTGATCGCTAGTAATTGGTAGAATAATCGCTACGTCTGGTCTAATATGAACAAAATAATCATCAATTATCTGTCCGTTAGGTAATTCTATTTTGTCTCGTCTGACTTTGCACCAAGGATGGTTTAATGCCATTTCCGACTGTACGAGATTCCACTTTTTTAAGCCAGTCATAGATTTAATTAATAAGGTAGAAACAATAGTTTACTTGTAAATATTGATTATGTTATGTGGGGCATCGGGCATCGTACATTGCGAATCGAAAGGAATTCTATATTTTTCTTTATATTTTATTTGTAATTTTAAAATTCACGATCTTTTTCTCTGCGAAGCTTTGCGCTCAATTTTTATGTTCAAAAAATCTTATTTATTATACAAACTCGATTGTAATAAACTAAATACATAGGGTATTTTAACCAATTCCCCATGCCCAACTCCCCATTCCCATCTCCCATCATGCAAATTCAGTTAGAAGTATTTACCGTAAACAAACGCTTTCCTTTAAGAATTAGCCGGGGTACCACTGCAAAAACAACGAATGTATGGGTAAAAATATCGGAAGATGGTATCGAAGGTTGGGGAGAAGCATCACCATTTAGTATCGGTAATTATCCGCAATCTACTCAGGTTATTCAAGAATTTATACTACAAATTGCTCCTAGTTTACAAGGGTTGCATCCGTCACAGCGTCAGCAAATTGAATTGATATTAAGCAAAGCGCAAATTCCTTCTGCTGCTAAAGCTGCTATAGATACAGCCCTACACGATTGGATGGGAAAACGTGTGGGCTTGCCTTTGTGGCAAATGTGGGGACTTGATAGAAGTACCATAAAGCCGGTTTCGGTGACTATTGGTATTAGCTCCCCTGAAGATGCCAGAAAAAGGGTAAAAGATTGGCTGCAATTCATGGATGTAAAAATGTTAAAAGTCAAATTAGGCAGCCCCGATGGTATTGAAGCCGATCAAAAAATGCTCGATGCTGTACGCTCTGAAGCACCAACACCAGATTTATACGTGGATGCAAATGGCGGTTGGAGCTTAGAAGATGCCCGTCAGATGTGTTTTAGACTTGCCGATTTAGGTGTAAAGTATGTTGAGCAGCCTTTAGCGCGGGGACAAGAACAAAGTTTGGTGGAATTGAAAAAGTCATCCCCTATACCTATTTTTGTTGATGAAAGCTGCTTTACTAGTGTTGATATTCCCTATCTTGCGTCATGCGCCGATGGTGTTAATATCAAGCTAATGAAATCCGGGGGTTTAACCGAGGCAATGCGGATGATACATACAGCCCGTGCCTGCGGTTTGCAGGTAATGTTTGGCTGCTATTCCGATAGCGCGATCGCAAATACCGCTCTCACACAGCTTGCACCATTAGCCGATTATTTAGACTTAGACAGTCACCTGAATTTAATTGACGATCCCTTTACGGGTGCATTGATTGAAGAAGGTAAAATTTTGCCGAATAATTTACCAGGGTTGGGAGTACAACGGAGTGCGTTTGCCGCTTAATCAAAAAATTGCCGTTTTATTACATGAGGGAATTCGCGGAACTCATGGAAAAACCGGGTTATCATTATTACGCTACAGTGATGCGCCGATAGTCGTGGCGATCGACCGCGATTGTCCGGGGCAGTCAATACCAGAGTTGACGGGTATTAAACGCGATGTGCCGATTGTTGCCTCCGTAAAAGATTCACTTCAATTTAAACCACAGATTTTAGTAATCGGTATTGCTCCTAAAGGCGGAAGTTTACCCGACGATTACTGGCGTGAAATTAAAGATGCCTTAGTCGGGGGAATGTCAATTGTGAATGGTTTGCATACTCCCTTGGGGAAAAGTCCGGAATTAAAGACTTTATTAAAGCCGGGGCAGTTAATTTGGGATATTCGTAAAGAGCCATCGAATATTGGCGTATGTACCCTCGCGGCGAGAAATCTTCCCTGTAAGCGGGTTTTGACTGTGGGAACTGATATGGCTGTCGGAAAAATGTCTACAAGTTTAGAGTTAAACCATGCGTCGCGCTTAAGAGGTTTGCGTACTAAGTTTCTCGCTACGGGACAAACAGGTTTAATGTTAGAAGGCGATGGCGTACCTTTGGATTCCGTGCGAGTCGATTTTGCTGCGGGTGCCGTAGAACAGGTAGTATTGCGTTATGGCAAAAATTACGATATTTTACACGTTGAAGGGCAAGGTTCCTTACTGCATCCAAGCTCCACAGCGACATTACCTTTAATACGCGGCTCTCAACCCACTCATATGATTTTGGTACATCGTCTCGGACAAAATGAAGTAATTGAAGGAGTGCCCATTCCCCCTTTAGCTGAAGTTGTTAAATTATATGAAATAGTTGCTAGCGGTGCCGGTGCTTTTGCATCGATACCTGTAGCTGGAATTGCTTTAAATACCCGTAACTTTGATGAAACTGCCGCAAAACAAGCAATCTCACAAGTAGAAGCAGAAACCGGATTGCCCTGCACCGACGTAATTAGATTTGGTGGCGATAAGTTATTGGATGCGGTGATGAGAAGTGCAGTTAGGAGTTAATAATATAAATCTCCCCTTGTCTCCCCATCCCCCCTAAGTCACTCAACTAAGACAATTAAGTTATATAAAATTATTGCTCGTTATGACAGTATTTAAAATTATTATTTGTAACTAGTATTGCTAAAAATACCCGTAATTTAATCTACGTTTGTATCGTTAAAGAAACTTTTTCAACGTCCAACAAAAAAGTTTTATACACAATTGCTACTCAAGACAATTTGAGAAAAAAAATCAATAATATATTAAGATGCAAGTAACAGGCTATAAGATTGATATTTGAGGGTTATTATACAGTGCAGGGAAAAGCCCTTTCCCTTTCTCAGATAAAACGCGGTAGAATGAATTCAAAAATTCGATATAAAATTAAATTTTATTAATTTAAACGGTTCCTTAACGACAGTCTTCTCTGATGGGTAAGTTTATAATTACTTGGCAACAGCTAACAGATTAGTCATTATACGAACTGAATTTTAAAATGTTCTTTGTCAATATTAAGGGCATTCTCAATTGCTGATAGGTTAATCTGATGCTCACAGACACGATTCTCCGTAATCGCTACAAAATTCTTAAAGAACTGGGACGCGGTGGATTTAGTGTCACCTATCTTGCGGTAGATATGGATTTGCCAGGAAATCCAAAATGTGTAGTCAAACAACTGAAAACTCGGCATTCCAATAACACAATTTTGCAGATTGCTAAAAAGTTGTTCGATCGCGAAGCACAAGTACTCTATCGTTTGGGTAAGGGACACAAACAAATTCCCGAAATGTTCGCGCATTTTGAAGAAAATGATGAATTTTATTTGGTTCAAGAATTTGTCGATGGACACGATTTAACAAAGGAAATCAAAACGCGCCATAAATTAAGTGAAGACAAGGTAATTAAGCTTTTACAAGAAATATTAGAAGTATTAAGTTTTGTTCACGAAAATAATGTGATTCACCGCGATATCAAGTTGCGGAATATTATGCGCCGTCGTGATGACGATAAAATCGTGCTGATTGATTTTGGTGCGGTGAAAGAAATCAAGGGTTTGGCGAAAAACCAACAGGGCGATGTCAATTCGACTTTAATTATCGGCACTCCCGGTTATATGCCAGACGAACAAGCTAATGGTAAACCGAGATTGTGCAGCGATATTTATGCGGTGGGAATGCTGGGGATTCAAGCGTTAACTGGGATGTCTCCTCGTGAATTGCCATTTAATCCCAATAACGGTGAATTAATTTGGCGCGATTCGGCGAAAGTAAGCGACTTATTCGCCGAAATTTTGACAGGTATGGTACGTCATCACTTTAGTCAGCGCTATCAAACAGCAGCCGAAGCCTTGGCTGCACTCAAATGCCCGATACTTATAGCACCAAACACTTCTTTAGCTTACGAAGCACCACCAGTTACTCTACCGTCAACCGTTCGTCAACCGCACCATGCGGCACTTAAAGCTATAGGGTTAATTGGTTTGATGGGGGTTGGATTTGGTTTGGGAGTTTTTGGATGGAATAGGTTTCAATCTAGCTCTATAGGAAATGAACCACGTAAAACTACAGAAATTTCACCTACTGTTCAAAAAATAAATCCGTCTGTAAAATCTGAAAATATAAAACTAAGCCCTTCTCCAACATTTTCACCGACTCAAAAGGATGGAAATGCAAATTCTCCTGTTTTTAGACCTTTTCCGATTGGATGGTTTTTAGGAGATTTTAAGAAAACATCGGTAAAAAAGGAAAATTCTAAATCACAGGGCGATCGTAATCAAGTTAAACCCGTCTTGGAAAAACCCAAACCTGCTGGGGAACAAATTCAAGAAGAAACGAAAAAGCCTGTAATTAAGGAAGAAAAGGTTAAACAAGAAAAACCACGCGATACCTTTGAAATTCAGCAACCTGAAAATAAGCCAGAACCTTTACCTTCTGTTGCTATACCCCAATCCGAAGATAAAAAAGCTGTTGATTCGGAAAAATCTGCAATTCCTGCACCACAGAAAGAACCATCATCAGATTCAACCAAGTTACCAAAAGATCAAAACGAAGATAATTTAAAACCTACACAACCTACAGCAGATCCTGCAACATCTTCACCTAACGAATCGGATTCAGTTGATAATGTAATTGATAAGGAAGAAGAGAATAATAAACCATTATCAAAACCCGAACCTCCGGATTCTGTTGATGAAACAATAGAAAATCCGGCGACATCACAACCATCAGATAAAGATAAAAAGAAACTTTCTTCAGAACAACCAGTACAAACTCCTTCTTCACCTAACACACCTGCAATTGAAAGCGAGTCTCCATCACCCAAACCAACTCCATCACCCGTACAAACTTCGGATTCAAGCGTGGTAGTTCCCACTGCTAAACCTTTATTAGAAGACAAAAACTTCTTTTACACCGTACCTACTTCACCAACTTTAATTCCCGAAACTGAAGCTCTACCAACTTTGTCACCACAGCCAACTCCAACGCCAGAAGCTGAGACTCAATCGGTTGCTACACCACAGCCAACTCCAATACAAGAAGCTGAAGCTCTACCAACTTTGTCACCACAGCCAACTCCAACACCAGAAACTGATGCCCAATCGATTCCACAAGCAGAATTTCCAAGTATCCCTGAAACTTATGCTTCTCCTTCACCCAAACCAGAAATTCAAATAACTCCTCCCCAAATTTCTGCTTCTCCATCAGAAAGCGAAAATCTTACAATACCTCAAGCCGCTACTCCTACTTTATTACCCACACAAGAACCAGGCTTATCCTTGGAGCGTTTTGCCATCTAAGAAAGTGGAGAAATAAACAAGCAGGTTTATAAATCAAAGGTTTGGATGATTCAATTTTATTGAAGTCATTCAAATTAATGATTTAAAGGCATATATATAAATGAGCGCATCTTTTCCACCATATAAATATTATCATTAATTTAATCATTTTTTTTGTTAAGAAAGAAAAATGTTTGAGAAGTTGAGAGTTAGGAGTTAAAAATTTCTACTCCATGCCCAATTCCCAATGCCCAATTCCCTTTTAAATTAAAACTCCGATGAAACAATGTGAAGTTTCCCGGTGTAGCTTTGCGTGAAATTGCGATCGTTCTTAGACTAGGAAATATACACAAATTCCGTTACATCAAAAATTTGCCATGAAACGTCAATGGAAGTCATTGATACTTGCCTTCAACTGGGTACTACTCTCGTTAGGCACTTCTGTATTTATTATCCTGACTCAATCTCCGCAAATTACTCTGGCAAAAGAACCTGCTGTAATTATCCAAACCTCTTCAGACGAAACTACTACAGATACCGATAAGAAAAAACCAGAAATATCCACCGAAGAAACCACCGATAAGAAAAAACCCGAAACAGAAAAAGCCGAAGAAGAAAAACCAACTCCCGAAGAAATTGCTCGTCAGAAAAAACTGATTGAAGGAGACAAGCTTTATCAAGCGGGAAAAATAGCTGAAGCACAAAAAATATACCGTGAAGCCAAAGATTCTTTTACAAATACATCCGATATCCAGCCACCGAAGACAGCCATAGTTAATCCCGCAGAATTATCTCCCGCTGGTAAAGTTTATTGGAGAGAAGCACAAGCGGGAATGACGAGTAATTTAAGAACTAAAGCTTTAGTACCGTTAAAACTTTTAGTAGAAAAATATCCCGAATTTATTCAGGGTAATATATTGTACGCCCAAGCTTTGAAGAAATACGGTCAAGAAGAAAAAGCTTTAGAAATATTAGAAAGGGCTACATCGCTTTATCCCAATCAAGCAGAGTTGGTCAAAGTAAGAGTTGATGCGCTTTCAGAAGAGAAAAAATGGATGCAGGCTTCTTTGGCAGCGCGTCAATTTGCCATGCTCAATCCCGAAAATGCACAAGCTCCCGAATTTACTCAACTTGCGGACGAAAAGCTGAAAAAATACACCTCTTATATCCGTAGAGAAACCAGAGGAAACGCGATCGCTAACGTGATTACAGGCGTTGTTGGTTATGCTGCGACGGGTAGTCTTCTCGGCCCCTTTTCCGCTCTCGACTCTACCATGATGCTATTGAAAGGTGAAAAAGGCGTAGGTCGTTCCGTAGCCAAACAAGCTAAAAAGCGGATGGAATTAATCGAAAACAAAGAAGTAAACGCCTATATTAACGAAATAGGGCAGAAACTTGCCAAAATCGGCGGAAGAAATGAATTTGAATACGAATTCTTCGTTATACCCGATGATAGCCTCAACGCCTTTGCTTTACCCGGTGGAAAAGTTTTCATCCATACAGGTGCGATCGCCAAAACAAATTCGGAAGCAGAAATAGCTGGATTAATCGGACACGAATTATCTCATGTAGTGTTATCTCACGGATTTCAACTGGTAACTCAAGGTAACTTAATAGCCAACGTTACCCAGTATATTCCCTATGCAGGAGGAACCGTCGGCAGAATACTCACCTTCGACTACAGCCGCGACATGGAACGGCAAGCAGACAGATTGGGGACGAGATTATTAACAGCAAGTGGTTACGCTGCTGACGGCTTGCGTAACTTAACAGTAACAATGAAAAAACAGCAGAAAAACACTCCTCCCGCATGGTTATCTACTCACCCCGGAGGTGGTGAAAGAGTAAGTTATTTAGAAGAATTAATAACCACCAACGGTTACAATCGTTACGCCTATGAAGGAGTAGCCAAGCATCAACAAATTAAAGATAAAGTTAAGCAAATAATGAAAGAAAGAGAAGAAAAAGAAGACGAAGATAAAAAAGACGGCGAAGATAAGAAACCCCAGGAAGAAAAGAAGCAAGAAGATAGCTAAATATCATGTTCGTAGTAAGGGCTTAAGCCCTCTCATCTAAGGACTAAAGTCCTTACTACAAACTTAAGATAGTATGCCAGTTGTACAACTGTGACACAACCAGGAAACTCGCGAATCATTTACAAAAAATCTTCGTCACACAACAAAGAAACTCCCAATCATTTTTATAGGAGGATGATTCATGTCATCTAGACCTTTGAAGCTTTTATTTCTCGGCGGTTTGGCAGCATCCGTATTATTCGGTAACGCGCCTGCAATGGCACAATATGACTCATCAGACGATGCCGTTGTAGTACCCACAACCGGAAGCACTAGAACCACCACAACCCCCACAGGAACATCAACCACAACCAGAACCCGTACATCCACACCAACGGGAACATCAACCACAACCTCCACAAGCAGTTCTTCCCAAACCGTTAATACAGCAACACGGTTTAGCTGTCAGATGGATACCAACGGCTACACCGTTATGTACTCTCCTGAAAGTCAACCCAACCAATTATTTGCATGGGCAACTCCCCAAGCATTAGGTGGTGGTTGGGATTCACAAAGACGTTGCGCTACCATTGCTCAGCGCTTAGAAACCTATCGTCCAGATGGATTAGTAGAACTTCGCACTTCAACCTTAAATGGATATGACGTATTATGCGTTACCAGCGAAGCTCAACCCGATTGTCGTTTAGTATTAACAGTTCCTCCCGGTAGAGACGCTTTCCAAGTACGTAACGACGTTTTCCAAAACTTAGTTTCAGCAGACAGCGGACAGTCAACCATCGGCGTTAACACTTATAGAGGTGGTGGATTAGAAGACGCTGTTAATTTAGGTAGAACCTTACTTGGTAACGGTAAGCGTGCAGCAGTATCTAAAGATGCCATTCAGCTAAAGCCTTTCCTAGATAAGAAAGATGGTGGCAGCGGTAATTTATTGCGAAACGTCAAGAAAACTGTTCCTCAGTCTAAACCATCTCAATCCGGTACCCGTTTAAATCCTAATTTATTCCGCTAATTCGATTTTGGATTTTGGATTTTGGATTGAAAGACAGTAAACCTAAAATATAAAATCTAACAACTTCGTAATTGTCGCTAGTGCTGTATAAAAATTCAGTTTAGATCCCCCAACCCCCCTTAGAAAAAGGGGGGCTTTTATATTTGTACCCATTTTTTACTAATATTATTCTTGGGGATTGCAGCAGATGAGAAACATTCCAACGCCTAATATCCCAATGCCCCATACCCAATTCCCAAGTATAAAAATGTTTAGCAGACCAAAACCGATACAGCCAGAACCCGGACAAGAATCAGTATGGGATTACCCCCGCCCCGCTGTTTTACAAGATATTGATAAACACATACAAATTATCTTTAACGGCGAAACTATTGCAGACACTAAGCGAGCCAAGCGCGTCATAGAAACCAGTCATCCTCCCAGTTACTATATTCCCCCCGAAGACATCAAAATGGAATATTTAATTAAAACACCGCATTCGAGTGTTTGCGAGTGGAAAGGGATTGCGAATTATTACACTATCAAAGTCGGCGATAAAGAAGCACAGAATGTAGCTTGGTTTTATACCAATCCCACAGAAGCATTTGCACCTATTAAAGATTATGTAAATTTTTACGCTCATCCAATGGATGCTTGCTACGTGGATGGGGAAAAAGTCGAACCTCAACCGGGGAACTTTTATGGCGGTTGGATAACTAAAGACGTAGTTGGGCCATTTAAAGGCATTCCCGGCAGTTGGGGATGGTGAGGAGAGTTGGGAGTTAAAGGATATTTGATGAGTATCCGGCGGTTGAAACCGCTGCTACACCGCTCATTGTCCACCTCCGTGGACTAATTAATTTACAACCCGCGCAGGCGGGTTTTGTTTGTGTAGACGCGGTTTCAACCGCCGGGTATATTTAGGAACACACTCCTGACTTCTAACTCCTCATCCCCCATTTCCAATGCCCTATCACCTATGCCCAATTCCCTATTTATCAAATATTAAATAAGTACCTTCCAATCCTTCTAAAATTGTCCGAGTATTGGCTACCATCATTTTTTGATAAGTGTCTGCTTCGCTTCCAGTTAAACTCAATTTTTCTGTATAAAGCTGTCTTTCTGATATGTTTATCCGTGCTTCTTTGGCGACAGATTTGATTAATTCAGGACTAATTGTAGGCTGAGCAAATATTGTCGGTACTTGGCTTTTTACTAATGTTTTAGCTAATAGTTTAACTTTCGTATCTGATGTTTGTTCTGTAGGACTAATAAATCTCAATGTTCCTGCTAGTTTCAAATCATAAGCACGAACATAATAAGCCATTGAGTTATGAGTTGTAATTAAGGTACGTTTCTTTGGAGGAATACTCTCAATTCTGGTTTTTATCCAGCTATCTAACTGTAAAAGCTGGTTCTTTATTTTCTTAGTATTACTCTGATAAACTTCGGCATTTTCGGGTATGGTTCTGGCTAAATTAATACTAATTACATCTACCATTTTGACAGCATTTTTAGCATTGTGCCACACGTAAGGGTCCGCGACTTTTTTACCGTTTCTAGTTTTCATTAACGGTGAAGGTACGGCAATTTTTGCTACAGGTACTTTAGGAGCTTTATTTTTACTTGAAAGAATAAATTTTTCTAATCCAGGTTCTAAATTATAACCGTTAAAAATAATTAATTTAGCTTGATTTATCGCTTGCTGATCTGCTGGTGTTGGCTGATAAACTTTTGGGTTAATTGATGGTGGAGTTAAGCAAATAAGATTAATTGTTTCTGCTGCTATTTGTTTTGTTAAATCGCATAAAACACTTGTTGTTGCCACAACTTGCGGTAAATCTTTTTGTACTACTGTAGTGGTAGTTACAGTTGTCGTATAAGAGGAAGTTTTATTTGAATTATCAAAGTTGTCACAGCCATAAACTGATAGAGTAAAGATAGTAAAGAAAATACGCAAAACTTTGTTTACAGGTAGTTTTTCTAACATAAACTTATAATTGGCATTTGTTTGATTTTGTCGCACACTACTTGTTTTTCTGATTTAGAATGATTATCATTGTCACTGAAACAAATATTTCTTCAGCATTAAGATATGGTAATGACTATAAATACAGTTAATGCATCTTCTAATCAAGAACTTGTCATAGCTTTAATGGGTAAAGGTGGAACGGGTAAAACTTTTACTTCACTCGGTTTAATTCAAAGTTTGAGAAAGTTGGATAAAGCAATGATTGTAGCGGATGCAGATACTAATAGGTCACTTTCGCGCTATCTTACTGCTCATTATTTGGGATATGGGGAAGAGGAGCTAAAGCAACTTCCGTTGATGACTCAAGCTGAGCAAGATTTTTACGAGTTTCAGCAATTGGATTCCGAGCAAACCTATCGCGATTTTTACGGTACAAGCTTTGATGAAGTTAAGAAATTTTCAGTTGAGCCACCGGATTCTTTTACCCAAAAGTACATTAAATCCCTTGACGACAAACTCGCGCTGATGTCGGTGGGAACCAGTGCTATGCGGATGGAAGAACTTTATTCTACTCGTTGTTCTCACGCAACGTTGAACCCGTTAAAAGCTTGGTTGGCTTTATCTACAAACGGGATTGTTGTTTTAGATTGCGGTGGTGGTGAGGATGCCGGTAGATTTGGTTTACCCATTGGTGTGAATGTGGTGGTTGTGGTAGTAGAAGCAACTCCCGACGCGATCGCGATTTCCGAAGATATCCGCGCTATCGATGAAGAATTGGGAATTCCCGTAGTTTATGTTTTGAATAAGTGTCTCAATCAGTTTCCAGAAGTTGAAGCTTTTGAAGCGGAACATCAAGACACCATTATCGGTAAAATTCCTTTTATACCGACAATTTATGGGAAAAATCCCTTAGAAGTATTTGGCGAAATTGAAAGTATATTTACGCCAATGGTTGAGAAAATTCTTGCTCAAAAATTAAGTTCACCCCAGGAAAGATGGGAAAGAGTGCTGAGATGGCAAGAAAGATTGCAGCAGCAGCGAGAAACGAATAAAAGTCAACCCTTTAGTTTCATTTCTTAACTCAAAACAAAACTCCGCGCTCCTTCGCGCTTCCCTTTGCGTCACTCTGCGTTCAAAAACCTATAAATTCCCAAATTTCGGACTCCACCACCCCTTTGCAGTATTAAAATAAACCGCTTCTTTGTGCTTGCTATCCTGCCATGATTTAGAATCCGAACACCGCAACATCGATTTCTTTTGCCCTTCTTTTGTATAAGCGTATTCTTCTAAAGGTTTCTTGCATACCGGGCAAGGATACTTGGTAATTTTTGCTGGAGGTTTTTGAGCAACTGCGGTTTTATCTGCTTTTGAATCTTTTGATCCTGGAGCTTGCCACTTTTTCTCATAATCGCTCCAAAATAAAACCACGTTTTCACAACCGCTGACGCATTTAAGAAAATATTTCTTTTTAACTTTGCTGCTCTTAATTTTTGCTAAATGATTGTTGCATTCGGGACAGCGAGTTCTCGATTTATCATATTGACGTTCTGTTGCAGGATAATTCTTCTTCCCATTCGATGCAGCGATGGGTACAGTTTTCGCTTTTACTAAAGCTGGTGCAAAGTAATCTTGATTCCAATTAGTTAAATATTTCTGCCAAGGTTGTTTTCCCGAAGCAATGCGATCGAGCGCATCTTCCATTTGTGCAGTAAATTCTGTTTTTAATAAATCTGGTAAGGCTTTCTGTAAAAAATCATCTACCTCCAATCCCAAAGTTGTCGGTTGTAAAATCGCTTTTGTTAATTCTACATAACCGCGTTTTTTCAAAGTTGCAATTGTGGGAGAATAAGTGCTGGGACGACCAATTCCTTTGCGTTCCATTAACTGAACTAACTTCGGTTCGCTGTATCTTGGTGGTGGTTGAGTTTGTTTCTTCTCGTGTCCGGCATTTTCTAAAGTTAGTATTTGTCCTTGTTGTAAATTGGGTAAAAGCGTATCTTTACTTAAATTTGCCCAGTATTTCGCATAGCCGAGAAACTCTACTATTTGTCCCCTCGCTTGCCACAGTACTTCACCCGATTTAATAATTACTAAAGTTTTACGAAGTTGAGCGGGACGACATTGAGAAGCAACCGCTCTTTTCCATATCAATACATATAAATTAAATTCGTCTGGTAAAAGTTCAACTCGCAACTCTACGGAAGGACGAAATACGTTAGTAGGACGAATTGCTTCGTGGGCTTCCTGAGCATTTTTTTTACTGCGATATGTTGCCGTTTTATTTGGTAAATTCTGCGGGTCATTTTGCTCCAACCACTTACGCACGCTGGCGCAGAACTCCGGACTCAACATGACTGAATCCGTCCGCATATAAGTAATTAAACCCGCTTCATACAGCTTTTGCGCTACCTGCATGGTTTTTTCGGGTGCAAATTTCAACCTTGAACCAGCAGCTTGTTGCAGCGTGGAAGTAATAAAAGGAGGAGGTGGTTGACGACTGGAAATTTTTCCTTCGTATTGGATAATTTGATGGGGATGATTTCGGGCTTCCGTTACCAAACGTTCGGCTTCAGCTTCCGAAAGTACGCGAGTGGATTCGCTGGTAACTGAATTCTTAATTACTGTGTCATCATTCTCGCGATCGTCTTGCTCTGCCGTCTCCGAGGAAGAATTCACCATTCCCTTGTAAAAAGCGCGGAACCCTTCAACATAATCTACCCAAACGCTCCAATAATCTTGGGGTACAAAAGCGAGAATTTCTCTCTCTCGCTGACAGATTAAATGTAGAGTTGCACTTTGAACTCTTCCAACGCTCTTTGCACCATTATTCAAAGCCCAAACTAACGGACTTCCTTTGTAACCAACTAATTTATCTAGGCAATCTCGGCACAATCCAGCACCAACCAGATTAGCATCCAGCCTTCTAGGCTTAGCCACAGCAGCCCGCACCGCAGATTCCGTAATCTCCGTATAAACAACCCGTTTCGGTTCCCTTAATCCCAAAGCTTCTTTAAGATGCCAAGCAATCGTTTCCCCTTCTCGATCCGGATCTGTAGCTAAAACCACTTCCTGAACTTGTTTAGCCGCAGCTTTTAACTTACTAATAGTCTCCTTCGCTTGCTGGCTGCGCGGAATGTAGCGACACCGCACATCATTGCCATCCATAGTAAAGCCCAGAGAATCCTCACCTTCATTGCTGAGTTCTCGAATGTGCCCGCAACTAGCGCGAACAATCCACTCACTTCCCAGAATTTTACTCAGCTTCTTAACTTTACCGGGAGATTCGACTATCAAAAGGCGTTTGGGCATGACACCAATATTTAAAGATGCAACTTAAAAAAGACTTATTTGATATGACAGTTATAGTACAGTCGTGAAGGAATATTTTTATTTTGATTAAAAAAATTAATAAATATTAGAATTGGGCATCGGGCATTGGGGAGATAGGGAGATAGGGAGATGGGGAGACAAGGGGACAATGAGAAATTTAACCTTTGACCTTTAACCTTAATTATTCCTCTTTCTCATTTATTAAAAAAAACTGAAAATTATTAGAATCAGTAACCTTTTTGATAAGAAATGTTAAGCCAACTAAATTTAATGCTTCTATCTAAAGGATTAAATATTTAGTTTGTAATCGCTCGTATGCCTTTGGATAGATGATAAAAACGAATTAACTAGATAAATCATAAATAAAGGGCAAAACAGAATTACGAAATATTAACTGTAAAGTTTGTTTAATAAATGCTCATTTTCCCATTCACTTTCTATATACTTGGTTTCTATGAATGTTGAATATGTTGATCCCGATGGGATTTAATAAATAATCGCTCGTTTTCAAATTATATATTGTACTCTTGGAGGAAAAATAATGGCTTTATCACAAACGACTAATATGGGAAAAACCTACTCCTTACTAATGATCAAAAGCTTTTTAATATGGACTTTTACACTGGCAGTATGCTTGCTGGTTGTCGGTTTTCCTTTAGTGGTTTTAATGGCTACGGTTGGATGTTTGCTTTCTATTGTTCTCCAATCTGTAATGCCAGCTAGCGCAGTTTTGGTTGTAGCAGGCAGCTTGATTATGTTTAATGTTTTGGCAGTAGTAGTTGGTGCTGGCGTGTTAACACTTCGAGGCGTTCATCCTACAGAAATTAAATGGTTAAGCTGGCTGCATGGGGAAGAAGAAGAATTAAAGGCAAGTGTTTATGCTGCTTGTCCTTTAACTTGCGAGGTGGAGTCATTTTAGTTTGTGATATGAAATCGTAGCCATGATTGCTAAATTCGACAAATAGTGCAACTGCCCGGTTTAACCGGGTTTTTTCATTTTTATACGTGATTGGGCATCGGAATAGTTAGGAGTTAGGAGTTAAGAGTTAAGAGTTATTTCTCCTTCTCCCCTTGTCCCCTTGTCCCCCCATCCCCCTCTCCCCTAATCCCCTCTCCCCATCTTCTAAAATTGTGACAATAGACTATTGACGGATCGCCTCTATGGTAATGAGTATTGACTATTAACTAATGAATTATGAATAATTATGAAGCGAGTTTGTATTATCTTAGGTACTCGTCCCGAAGCGATTAAGCTGGCTCCGGTGATTCAAATTTTCCAAGCTTATAAAGGTTTGGAGACTCAGGTGATTTTAACCGGGCAGCATCGCGAGATGGTTGAACAGGTGATGGGATTGTTTAATTTAAAAGCCGATCGCGATTTGGAGATTATGCAGCCAAAGCAATCTCTCAACGATATTACTTGTCGCAGCTTACGTGGATTGCAAGAGCTATTCGAGGAAAACGAACCAAATTTAGTTTTGGTGCAGGGAGATACAACTACAGCTTTTGCAGCAGCTTTGGCAGCTTTTTATAAAAAAATTCCTATTGGTCATGTCGAAGCTGGATTAAGAACTGATAACATATTTAATCCTTATCCAGAAGAAGCTAACCGACGATTAATTTCTCAAATTGCACAGCTGCATTTTGCACCGACACCTTTGGCTGAGGAAAATTTACATAGCTCTGGAGTATTAGGGGAAGTTCACATGACGGGTAACACCGTGATTGATGCACTGCTAAATGTGGCGAAAAGCGAACCTGCCTGTAACGTACCGAGTTTGGAATGGGAAAAATATCGAGTTATTTTAGCTACAGTACATCGCAGAGAAAATTGGGGTGAACCGCTCGAAAGCATTGCTCAAAGCTTCTTACAGATATTAGATAAATTTCAAGATACAGCATTATTGCTACCATTGCACCGCAATCCTACTGTAAGAGAACCATTGCAGGCAATGTTAGGCAATCATCCCCGAATCTTCTTAACAGAACCCTTAGATTATGGTCAATTAGTTGGGGCAATAATGCGATCGCACTTATTACTTACAGATTCAGGTGGGTTACAAGAAGAAGCCCCCAGCTTAGGAAAACCAGTATTAGTACTCAGAGAAACAACCGAAAGACCAGAAGCAGTAAGCGCGGGTACGGCAAAGCTTGTAGGAACCGACACCCAAACAATAGTAGCTAGTGCAGCACAACTATTAAGTAATCCAGCAGCTTATGACACTATGGCAAACGCAATAAATCCCTTCGGAGACGGTCGTGCTTCTGAGAGGATTTTGCAAATTGTACGGGGTTTCTTCGCGGAAGATTAGTAGGAGAGGGGGGAGAGCGGGGAGAGGGGGTAGAAAAATTATTAACTCCTAACTCCTAGCTATTAACTGTTCACTGTTCGCTGTCATCCAGTGGTAATTCGATTACAAACTCCGCTCCATTTCCGGGAGAAAAAAGGCAATATAAATTACCACCATGTGTTTGGGTAACTATACCTAAAACTAGATAAAACAGCGCTGCGAGTTCGTTACCCAGTGCTTCCTCATTCCCTGCTCCCTTTTTTTTTGAATGTTTTTTTAGCATATTAAGATTAAAACCCTCACCCTGGAAGGGTGGGGCTAAAATTTCAAAGCCTACCTGCGTAGGCTAAAAGGTTTAATTTTTCATAGCCTGCGCCGCAACCGGGCTTCGTTTCTATAGCCCCACCCTTCGAGGGTAAGGGCGATTTATGGGCAGATTGTAAGGGTATCGGTAGAATCTATCAAGACTTCACAGGCGCATCTTTCTTCTCTTCCTCTTCGGGTAAACCCAACATCTCCCGATATAGACTCACGTACTTTTTAGCCGAAAGATTCCAACTGAAATTTTGACTCATACCACGTTGCTGCAATTCCCCCCATTGCGGTTTGAAGCGGAAACCTTCCCAAGCTCTTACCATGCAGGTGTATAGATCGAGTGCTTCGTAACGGTCAAAACAATAACCAGTACCTGCTTGATTCGTGGGGTCGTGATGCGATACTGTATCTACCAATCCCCCTGTACGGCGGACAATCGGCACGCAACCGTAACGCATTGCTAGCATTTGACTAATACCGCAGGGTTCAAAACGACTAGGCATTAAAAATGCATCGCTACCAGCGTAAATACGACGAGCCAAAGCATCGTTGTACAGTATATAGCTTGACATCCTTCCGGGAAAACGAGATGCCATTTGCCACAGTTGGGTTTCGTAATTGCGATCTCCCGTCCCCAAAACCACAAACTGAGCATCTGTATAAGACAAAAATCTATCTAGAACCTGCATCATTAGATCGATGCCTTTCTGCTCTACCAAACGGGATACCATCCCCACTAAAAAGGCATTTTTGTTAACTTCTAATCCCAATTCTTCTTGTAAAGCGATTTTATTCGGCTTGCGTTTACCTAAACTTTCACTAGTGAAATTCTCTTCAATATACTTGTCTGTTTCTGGGTTGTAAACTTCGGTATCTATACCATTGACAATACCCGATAATTTACCGCTAATAAATGATAGCAACCCTTCCAAGGTTTCGCCATAATCAGCCGTCTTAATTTGGTCGGCATAAGTTGGAGAAACCGTAGTTACTCTATCAGCAAACTGTACCGCAGCCGCCATCGTGTTGTGTCCTTGCATATACCACGGGCACCAGGTAATTTTCTCTAAATACCAGCGCCAAGGACCTTGATAAGCTAAGTTGTGAATCGTAAATACTGTACTAATATCGGAAGATTGATTCAGCCACACCGGAAGCATCCCCGTGTGCCAATCGTGACAGTGAACTATTTCCGGTTTCCAATAATTCCAACAGAACTCGGCGGCACCATTAGCAAAGAAAGTGAAGCGCCAATCTTCATCATCACCGCCATAAACTTTGCGCGGGTCGAAAGCCGGATGTCCAAATAAATACAAAGGAACATCAGTACGGGGAAGCACCGATTCGTAAACCGCAAAATCATTGAACATGGCAGAACCCTTCCAAACAGGTTCTTCAGGAATCTCCATCTTATCCGGCAGAAAACCGTAGTAAGGCATAAAAATCCGTACATCATGCCCCATTTTCCGCAATATTTTCGGCAATGCACCCACAACATCACCCATTCCACCAACTTTCGCCACCGGAGCCGCTTCCGCCGCTACAAATAGAATCCGCATTTCAGTTATCAGTTATCGGTTGTCAGTTATAAGTTATCAGCAATTAGTAACCAGTTGACAATTATCAGTTAGCAGTTAGCAGTTACTTGACTATTAATTTTTCTGGGTTCGAACCATGATTACCCATCCAAATTAATGTGGTGGAATTTATAAGTCTAAGAAATAAGAGTTATCGTTTTACATAAAGATTTGCCCAATTTAGCTAGCACAGGCGGGCTTCGTATTTACAACTGCTGAAATGGTGCGTTAGGCGCAAAACAAATATATTTGATCGCGAACAGAATTACCCATCGCGCCATAACACACCCTACAATTGTTCACTGCTCACTGCTCACTGCTCACTGCTAACTGCGATCGAGGGTAGCGAAAATCTCTTCTAAAATTTCCTGCGCTCCTTGTTCGCGTAAACGCTGCGCTAGTTGAGTTCCTATTTTCTCTGGTTCGGATAAGGAACCGGAAACGGTGTCTTGAACGCGCTTTGTACCGTCGATGCTGGCCACTATTCCCGTTAGAGTCAGTTCGTCACCATTTATTTCGGTATTTACGCCGATGGGTACTTGACAACCGCCTTCTAATTCCCGCAGGAAAGCTCTTTCTGCAAGACAGCGATCGCGCGTTTGGGGATGTTCGATTGATTTGAGCAAGGATATCAGTTTTTCGTTGTCGGCAAGGCATTCGATGCCTAATGCACCTTGTCCGACTGCGTGAAGGGAGATTTCTTTAGGAATGACTTGATGAACGCGCTCTGCCATTCCCAAGCGTCCTAACCCTGCTGCTGCCAAGATTAAAGCGTCGTATTCTCCGGAGTCAAGTTTGCCAAGACGGGTATTTAGATTACCGCGTACATCTTTAAACTCGAAGTGAGGAAAATGATGCCGCAATTGCGCCAAGCGTCGTAGAGAAGATGTACCGATAACCGCACCTTCGGGTAAGGTTTCGATTTGTTTATCTTTGTGCTTTTCATGCACAACCAAAGCATCTGCCGGGTTTTCTCGTTCGGTAATCGTCGCTAAACCCAATCCTTCTGGTAAACGAGTAGGTAAATCCTTTAGAGAATGAACTGCAAAGTCAATCTCCCGATTCATCATTCCCAATTCCAGTTCTTTGGTGAATAGTGCTTTGTCACCAATCTTAGCTAAAGGCACATCCAAGATTTTGTCACCCTTGGTAGACATGGTGTGAACTTCAAACTGGATGTTAGGAAACTTTAGGGAAAGTTGCTCTTTTACCCAATGTGTCTGGATAAGAGCGAGTTGGCTTTTACGAGAACCAATACGAATGGTAGTGATAGAACTAGAAACAACTGATGTCATAAACCGCGCTTTGTGGTTAAGAGGAGATATATTCCTTATATAGACTACCGCAATCAGCAACTCGAAGAATTGATTCCCATAGTTTAGGTCAAGTGAATGAAGGCATTTTTTTACATTCCTTCACGAACTTTTGTTAAATATTTCGCAGTAAAATCTAGAGACGCTAAAAATCACATCTCAGATGCAAGTTATTGTCTTGATTCCTGGTAAAATGGGGGGAAAAAGAAATCGCGAATTATAAAGAATAATTAATTTTTTGCAGTTGGTATTTTATTTGATAAGTAGGGAATGGGGAACAGGGAATGGGAGCATCCCTGTTTTGATAATTTACCAAGATTTAGGTTGTCATTCTGCTACGCTACATTTGTAATGACAAAATATATTTTTAAATGTTTGGGATGCTCTGTTCTCCGTTCCCCGTTTTCTGTTTCTCCTTTTCCAACTATTTAACGCTGCATACTAGGTACGGAAGAACCAACAATAATAAATCAAGCTTTTTTAAATCAAAATATTTTTAATAAAACTGGTTTTAATCAATGCAATTGCTGTAATACTAAAGCAATCTATTTTTTTTGATGCAAATCACCACCTGATGTCTAAGTTGATATTTTAAAATTACGATTGATTCAGTCCTATTGCCGAGGACTTTTGCCCTCAAGAGCGGAAAATGCTATTTACTAATGGGCTATTAAACAGTTAATTCTGTTAATTCGATTCTCCGTCAGACTTCCGTCATACTTAAATAAAAAATAAACCCGACTCTAGAAAGAAGAAATCATTCTTTTAAAAAGATATTAGTGATTAAGAACAAGAATTATTTTACAAAAAATGTCAGTTGAACCTTGGGAGTAAATAGCGTTGAAATTTGTATCAGAGCCTACAATTACTGAAAAGATTCGTAAGATGAAGCAGCGGGTGAAATGGGGAGACTCCGCAATAGTTGAACGAAATATTGACCAAACAAGTTTAGTTATAGATGATGGTAAAACTGACGATGTAGAATTTTCTTTTTTAGTCGTAGGTGATAGCGGTACGGGTTCGCACCGGGGACATAGCCCGATGAGGAGAATTGCCGAACTGATGATACCCCACTACGATGAATGTCGGTTTATGCTGCATACGGGCGATGTTGTTTATCAAGTGGGTTCAAGCGAATACTACCCCAAAAACTTCATTAAACCCTATCGAGAACTTATTGTAGGTGGCGAACATTATAAAAAAGTTGCTTACGATCGAATGGTTTTCAAGAAGCCTATTTTACCCGTACTCGGAAACCACGATTATTATGATTTACCAATTCTATTCGGCTTGATATCGGCAACAACCTTACCATTTCGTCGCTTTATTCCGTCAAAATTAGATATTGAAGTTGGCAGACACGGTTCACATAAAGGTGATGCGTTTGCACGAGCATTTTTCGATTATTTAAGCCAGTTTCATTTTCCAGGTGAATTAGCGCTTCATTTGGACGAATACTATACCGCTAAAACAGATAGAGGAAGATGTCTTCGTTACGTACCGGGGCAATTTACCCGTCTTCCCAATCGTTACTATACATTCCGTTACGGTGGAATAGATTTTTTTGCTTTAGATTCTAATACTATCAATGACCCGCTTCCTTTACCAGATACAAAGGAAGGAAAAGCTTATCGTTTATCATTAGAAAAAAGACGCACGGAGTTAGAGCAAGAACAAGAAGAAATACGAGAAACTTCCGAAAAGCTAAATCCAAATAAGCCTAGCGACGCAGAAAAAATTGATGATTTACAGTCTAAGCTGTCGCAAATCGAGGAAATGATTGTTGATATTGACAAGCAATTAAATACTCCTAGAATTACAGTTGTCGATACCGAACAACTTGAATGGCTGAAGCAGCGTTTAATTAAATCTTGGAATTCTTCCTATGTGCGGGGACGAGTAGTCTATTTTCATCATCCTCCCTACGTCACTGAAGCAACTAAATGGGAACAAGCTCAGACTCTCGCAGTTCGTAGCCGCATCCGCAAGGTACTTAATGAAGTTGCTAAGGAGGTAGATTCCTTAACTCAAGGTCGTCCTATAGTGGATTTAGTGTTAAACGGACACGCCCACTGTATGGAACATATAGAAACATTAGATACAGGTAACGCCGACTCTAACATCAACTGGATAGTTTGCGGAGGTAGCGGACATAGCTTGCGACGACAGCGGGAAGAAGGAGCAGCTTTACAGGAATATTTATCAATAAGCGACGAACAAAAATCTCAGGTGATAGCGCGATCGCATCTTTATGTAGGTCGTAACGGCCACGGTTCTCATAAAAGAAGACCTTATTCGGGACTTAGAATTGATGTTAAAGAAGGTTCTCCACCCAAGTTCGTAGTTAAACCGTTAGTTGCAGAACGCTATCAAAGGGAATGGCATCAACCAGAAATAGAATCATTTACAATTTAGACCGAATTGAATTATTTGTAAGAAATAGAAACCCGATATCTTAAAGATGCCGGGTTTCTAAAATTTAATATTTCAAATTTCAGATTAATTATTGCTGAAAAAAATTGATTCTTTAAAAGCCTTTTCCAGCTGTTCCCCGTTCCCCGTTCCCTATTCCCTACTCAAAAACCATAAGTCAAAAATCAAAAACGCGATAACATTCTTGGTTTTTAACTTTTGATTTTCTGTGATTCAACAAATTAAATCGCACCTGGTCCTTTACCGCGAGTATCAGCTTCCATTGTTAAATCGCCATCCTTTTCTTGATTAACTTCTTCAAGTTCTTCAGCACGTTGTGCAGCTTCTTCTTTTGCTTGTGCTTTAGCATCACCGGGTTCTTCGTAGTACATTTCTGGCTCAACTGCGTAATTATTTACCAAGCCTTCTTTATCTACGGTATAACCTTCACTGGTGTCTAAGCTTGGATCTTGTTCTTTGTCAGGGCTATGTTTATAATTTTCTTTCTCTCTTTCTTTACGAGCCGCAGTCTCAGCAGGAACAATACCCCTATCGTATTGATCTTCCTGAACGCGATCGGATGAATCTACAGCTTTATTTTTATCAGCCATTACTACTGCTCCTTATTAAATAGTTTCTTAATTAACTTCTAAAACTAGATTAGGTTAACAGATGGCAAAGAACATACTATCGTTAGAAGTGACTTAGCTCAAAGACTGATGATTTTTTCTCTCTCGCAAGACATAAATATAAGTAAAAATTATTTTAACTTTGGGATGAATTTATAGTAGCTGTAAGTAAGTTTAATGCTATGACTTATATTCTCCAGAAACAACCGGGTTTCAAAAGAACCGCTCAAAGAAAACATCATAATTCTTAACAAAATGAAACGCACTTAAAAACCCGGTTTCTTTAAGAAACCGGGTTTATGGAATTATCGCGATCGCGAATAAATTTCTAAAGAAAGTTTTAGAAACTTAGTTCAACGATTCCGGATTATTTTGGCCGGTAATTTGTTTTTTAAAGGAGTCAATTTCTGCGGCTAATTCTTTTCTAGTTGGTGCTTTAAGTAGGTAGCGGAATGTAAACCAACCAGTATATCCAATTCCAATCAACTCAAAAACAGGAGATACCAAAGGAATATCGTTTACCGCAGCGAGCATTGCTAATACAACTCTCAAAGCGACGAATGATGCTAGAAATACCGCAAGCCCGATAAGCGGTGTTTTGTATGCACTATAAAACTTACTTAAGTCTTCAGGAATCTCTTTCAAGAATTGAGAAATTTTTGCACCAATCATTTCTAATTGGTTATCAGATGTTTCAGCAGGTGGTAACTTAGCCATAGTTTGGGGATTCGTACCATCTAACGCTGGCATCTCGTTTTGTAAAGCGGTGTCAACCTTTTGTGGTTCCTTGTATTCTGTCTCCATTTTTTTCTCCTTACTTTTAATAAATTTAACGAGGTTTGTGTATATTCAAGCTTCAGCCTAAGATTTTTAGTGCTGTGTTATCAACCCACCCATTCACCATATTTACTTTACCGTCTGAGAAAAAACACTTATTTGTTAATTTATTGTTACTTTCATAGGTAGTTAGATAAAAGGCTTTCTTATCAAGTATCGTGGATAGGGCATAGCGCATAAGGCATTGAATGCGGAAAAACTATATATTTGCATTCTTTGACATAAATTTTTTCTTATTGCCCCTTAATCTATTTGTACATTTACTAATAAATTCTTCATCAATCTCTTGGAACATTATTCATCTCTATCAAGAGGTACAGTTAGTTATCAGTGAGCAGTGAGCAGTGAGTTATTCTTCCCCCCTCTCCCCATCCCCCATCCCCTCATCTCCTCATCGTGACAAACGTCACTTTGTTTCGAGACTCAAATCACTTCGCGTTATTTAGCTTTTCACCTAGATTACGAAAAAGATGAGTTATAACTGAAGCAAAAATACGGATACGTTTATTGTTTGCTCAGGGGAATTATTATGTGTGAGAAGTTTCTACTGGCGATTAGTTTAACGTTGGCTCTCCATTTATGCACGTTAACGGGTTCATTTTCTCTTAGTGAGATTACCGAAGAAGCTATACCAAACCAAATTTGGTTTGTGGCGCAAAAACATAGAAATTGAATATTTGAGGTTTGGGCTAAATCTAAAATTTGCTAGTTTTTACTTAGAAAAAAATTGCTAATAGTATTACTTTTTATGGGTTAAGCTGGGTAGTCAGGAAAACATACTGCTATCTATTGACTTACTATGAAAAATCAATTCGCTGTTATCTCAATCGTATTTCTTTCAAGTTTTAGTTTCGCAACTACAGCCCAGGCAGCAAATTCCGCACACGTTAGACAGTTACTAGCAACCAAACAATGTCCAAACTGCGATTTGAGTGGTGCGGGTTTGGTAATGTCCGATTTATCTGGGGCAGATTTACGTGGTGCGAATTTAAGCGGTGCTAATCTCAGCCGTGCAAATTTGAACGGTGCCGATTTGCGCGATGCTAATTTAAGCGGTGCTGGATTATTCGGCGCTAATTTGAATGGTGCAAAACTCAACCGTGTTAATTTATTAGGTGCCGATTTAAGAAATACTTATCTTGTAAATGCACAGCTCACGGATATAAACGTAGATAACGCGAATTTACAAGGAGCAACTGGTATATCATCTCAAGTTGCCAAGCCAGAACAATTTTATGCTTGGGGTATAGCTTCTGCAGAAAAAGGTAATTTACAGCAAGCAACAGAATATTTTAATCAAGCAATTAGCGCTAAACCTGATTATGCGGGAGCTTACTTAGCTCGCGGTATTGCTCGCTATCATATGTTAGATAGCAAAGGTGCTTTTCAAGATGCTCAATTTGCTGAAAAACTGTTCAAATCTCAGAAAGACATTACAGGAATACAAACAGCACAAGTATTTATTCTAGAAATGAAAGCACCCCAAGAAGGAAAAGTACGTCCAGCCAAACCAACTTTAATGGACTTTGTTGGAAGTGTAAGTTCTTTGTTGCTTCAGTTTTTACCGTTTTGAGAATTGGTAATTGGGGAATCAGAGGGGGTAGAGTGGGGAGAGGGGGTAGAAAAACTCTTCAATATTAATCAATTTCTAACTCCTAACTCCTAACTCCTAACTCCTAACTCCTAACTCCTAACTGATTTATGATTTCCGATCAATTGTGGAAAGATAATCGCGATTTAGCTTCATCTTGTTTGGAGCATCCTTTTGTACGGGGAATTGCGGATGGAAGTTTGGAGAGGCAAAAGTTCGCTTATTATGTGGGACAAGATGCTTTTTTCTTGGAATCTTTTGCTCGTGCTTACAGTATTGCAGCTGCTAAGGCTCCAGATTTTTATGTATTTACCACGTTTCATAATTTAGCTGGTGGTGTGTTGGAAGAATTACAACTTCACCAAGGTTATGCTCGCGAGTGGAATGTAGATTTACAGATACAGCAGCCGGGTAATGCAACTCGTCGCTATACAGATTTTTTATTAGCAACTGCTTGGGGTGGTGATATCGGTTTAATTGCTGCTGCAATGTCTCCCTGTATGAGTTTATATGCTTTTTTAGGAACGGAATTAGCAAAAAACGGTATTCCAAATCATCAGTATGCAGACTGGATTCGTACTTACAGCGGTGCGGATTTTCAGCCTTTAGCGGAACAATTGGCGAATCTTCTTGATACTCATGGAAGTAATACCGCAGCAGTTGCTTCTGCTTATAGATATGCAATGTCATGCGAATTAGATTTTTTCCAAGCAGCATGGGAAGTCAGTTAACAGTGAGCAGTGAGCAGTTATCAATTACCAATTACCAATTACCAATTACACTTCAACCCTGCCAATCTTCCAACTGGGTGAATAAGTAGGTAGTTCTAGCTCTGTGTGCCTCTGCGTAAACCTTAGCGCTCCTCTGCGTTAAAAACAAAAATTGTTTGTCAAAAACTATGCTTTGCACAAACTAATAAGTTTCTACAACATAACTATTCGGAGTTAGCAGTTTTTGATATTTTGGGATAATCTACAAAATCTGAAAGCGCCTTGATGATAAATAGCGGCGCAGAGGGGAACTTAATGTCAGACAATTTTAGAAGCCGAGTTGTAACCCAAGGAGTGCAGCGATCGCCAAATCGAGCGATGTTGCGAGCCGTTGGTTTTGGGGATAAGGATTTTAATAAGCCAATTGTGGGGATTGCTAATAGTTTTAGTACTATTACACCGTGCAATATGGGCATCAATACTTTAGCGGAAAGGGCTGACAAAGGCGTTCGCGATGCCGAAGCGATGCCGCAAATGTTCGGTACAATTACCATTAGCGATGGTATTTCGATGGGAACTGAGGGAATGAAGTATTCCCTGGTGTCGCGTGAAGTAATTGCTGATTCTATTGAAACTGCTTGTACTGGGCAAAGTATGGATGGTGTGCTTGCTATCGGTGGTTGTGATAAAAATATGCCCGGAGCAATGATTGCGATCGCTCGGATGAATATACCGGCGATTTTTGTTTATGGTGGTACGATTAAACCCGGACATCATGATGGTAAAGATTTAACTGTTGTCAGTGCTTTTGAAGCAGTTGGACAGCACAGCGCTGGTAATCTAAAAGATGATGAACTTTTAGCAGTTGAGAAGAATGCTTGTCCCGGTGCGGGTTCCTGCGGTGGAATGTATACTGCTAATACGATGTCTTCTGCTTTTGAAGCTTTGGGTATGAGCTTGCCTTATTCCTCTACGATGGCAGCGGAAGATGCGGAAAAAGCCGACAGCACCGAAGAATCGGCGACTGTATTGGTGGAAGCGATACGCAACCAACTTTTACCACGTCAAATAATTACTCGTAAATCCATAGAAAACGCCATTTCGATAGTTATGGCTGTTGGAGGTTCTACAAATGCAGTACTTCACTTTTTAGCCATTGCCAATTCTGCAGGTGTGGAATTAAATATTGATGACTTTGAAACTATCCGCGCTCGCGTGCCTGTACTGTGCGATTTAAAACCCAGCGGTCAATACGTCGCAGTAGATTTACATAAAGCTGGTGGCATTCCTCAAGTGATGAAAATGCTACTTGCTCATGACTTACTCCACGGTGACTGTATAACTATTACCGGCAAAACAATCGCTGAAGTCTTAGCTGATATACCCGAAGAGCCACGGAGCGACCAAGACGTAATTCGTCCTTGGAATAATCCCATGTATAAACAAGGGCATTTAGCTATATTAAAAGGTAACTTAGCAGCAGAGGGAGCAGTAGCAAAAATTAGCGGCGTGAAAGTGCCTAAAATTACTGGCCCGGCGCGGGTATTTGAATCAGAAGAATCCTGCTTAGATGCCATTCTTTCCGGTAAAATTCAGGCTGGTGACGTAATTGTGGTTCGCTACGAAGGGCCAAAAGGTGGCCCCGGAATGCGGGAAATGTTAGCACCTACCGCTGCAATAATTGGTGCCCGTTTGGGAGATTCGGTAGGTTTAATTACCGATGGACGTTTTTCCGGGGGAAGTTACGGAACAGTAGTCGGACACGTAGCTCCAGAAGCCGCAGTTGGTGGAACTATAGCCTTGGTGGAAGAAGGAGATAAGATAACAATTGATGCCAGTGCGCGGTTATTGCAATTGGAAGTATCCGATGAAGAAATAGCCAAACGTCGCGTGAATTGGAGAGCGCCAGAACCCCGCTATACAAAAGGTGTTTTAGCGAAGTATGCCAAATTGGTTTCTTCTAGTAGTTTGGGTGCGGTGACGGATTAGAATTTGTAGAAAGTAAAGTGAAAATGAATACTTTACCTGGCGGTTGAAACCGCTGCTACACAAGCAAAACCCGTCTTCACGGGTTGAATTTATTAGTTAGGAGTTAGGAGTTAGGAGTTGTGAGTAGATTGTAGGTTGGGTTGAGGAACGAAACCCAACATTTTCGCATTTATTGGGTATTGCTATTGCCTTAACCAACCTACTATTCTTCTTAATTAAATCGTATTTTCCTTATAGCAAATTTTATTTTAATAAAATCTGATAGTTTATTTAGCTGCAAAATGTTTTAAATTTGCCATTTTTATTAATAAAAAAATCAAACATACACTTTAGATGAAACAACTTTATTTTCTACATCTAGCGTGAAATCATGAGTATTTAAAAAATCAGGCTGCCACTTCTCAGGCTTCTGACAAATTGCCAGTGAAATACCTGCTAAATCAAACCATTGTATTTCATCCCCAATCTCTACTGGTACTACCCTCCAATTTTTGCTTGGAGCTTTAGTGAAATCTATCAGTAGATTGACGTTAATTAGATTAGGAGGTTTGGGAGTTGGTAAATGTCGTTCAACATTGGAAAATGATTGCTCTACCCAATTTTTGATCTTGACTGCATTGAGATATTCGTTTGGCTCCAATTCCCGCTCGCTAATATACTGGTAAAAAGTTTTTGCTAATTCTTCAGCTTGTTTACGAGTTGTTACATTTTCTACTTTAGCAAGCAAGTATGCAGCGACTGGATCTAAAGTTCCCCATACAATAAGTTCTTTAATCCAAAAAACAATCCAAGGAAGCCCAGTTTCTGACCAATTTTCCAGCGATGATTCAACTAACTCATTACCAAAAGCTTCATCAATTGCTAATGCAATAATACTTCCTAAACCCCAGTTGAATCGATATGTAAAATTATTACTAATATATGAATGCCATTTTGTAATTTGTTTTGCTGTAGGTTTTGTAGTTGCTATATTAGGAGAAAGCCACCATCTTAAGATTTGACTCCAAGAAACTTTTCCAGATGGCTCTTCAAGTCGGAATTTAGATAAGGTAGCTAAATTACTAATTATATTTTGGATATAGTCAAAGCGTTGCTCCGGCAACCAAATAGCATAATCATTACCTGTTACTAACTGCTCTTTGATTTTTGGGTAAAGATTTAAAAGCTGATTTCCATCACGTGGTGGTAGACTTGTGCGATATAATCGCCGACGCTGTGAAACATCTTGATAAATTTCTGTTTTAAGCGCCTTTCCTCGCTTGATAAATAAATTTTCTAATCTTTCTTGTTCTTGGTTAGCGTAACAAGCAAAGGTTCGTTGCCAAATTTTTTGTAGTTGCTCTTCCAATTCATTAAGGCTTAAATCTTTAGCTGCTAGCTGTTCTATTTCTACGATGGCGGACAGTAAAATGTTATCTAGCGAATCTAAAGTTTCAATAGCTGATGATTCTGTTTCAGAAAGATTATTACCATAAGAAAGCGGTGCAGTTTGTTCTAACCAGCTAAAAAAAGCTTCTTGTGATTTAGAATTAGATATTTGCTGCCATTGTTCTTCTAAATTAAGCAATAATTGGGCTAAAGGACTGATAGAAGTGCCTTGTTCATTTGGTTGAGCTTGATTTTCTAAGTCACTTATTAAAGATAAATATCTTTTACGTGCTTGTTTATCACTCCAGTCTGTTGATAGATTATTAAGTAATATCAAGCTGCGTCCTTCTGTACCAAATCCAGGTCTTCCAGCCCGACCAACTAAATTACCGAATTCACGAATATTTAGCTCTTCCTTGCCACGCCTTAAGCTGGGAATTAGTACTGTTTCAAAAGGAAGATTTACACCTTCGGAAAGAGTAGAAGTTGCTAAAACTAAATTTACAATTCTTTGTTCTATGACATCGATGAGTAATCGAGCCAGCAAACCAGGCATTTTCCCATGATGTACTACAATTCCTTTCTCTAGCAACTTATATTCGCGAGAATTAATACCGAAATAATCTTTACACGAAAGTAAACACTTTTGCCAAATTTGGAGTTTTTTTTCTTGTGTAGGTACTTGAAAGAATAAAGGTTTTTCGACTTCTGACAATTGTACAGTTTCTTCAAATAATGAAAGTTGTTTGACTTGTGGAAATGTTAAATTTAAAAATTCCAAGAAGTCTTCGGCATAACCATCAATCTGCTGAGGAACTGAAATTAGAACAGCACGTTTTTGACCTTTTTCATCTGATGCTGCTAAATGCATAGCAGCCCAAAAAAGATAAGGGCGTAGCCGTTTTTCTGGTCCTTTTTGTTGCCATTTTGGTGCAAGGGGAAATGGTGGGAATGGATTTGGAATGAAAGGTGTACCAGCTTGCCCAGTTTCTTGAAATTCTAATCTTCTACCATCAAGTAAATCATAAACTATTTCAAATCTTCCTCCTGGTAAACATTCAAGACGACCTATTAATTGTCGTGTACTTCTGTAATCTGTTTTTGCTGGGCTAGCGTTGCTTTGATTTTGTACCCAACTTGCTAATGCACCTTCTGCTTCTGAAGCAACAGCAGATAGCGCAATAATTCGGCTATTATTTTCTTCAACATAAGTAAAAAGTCTTGCACCCAATGATTCCAAACGTAAAGTTCTATTTTCAGCTTTTTGCAAAGAATTTTTATTTCCATCAAATTGAACTGCGTGGGCTTCATCAATAATAACAAGCGATACTCTACAGATAAATAGAGGTCCTAAAAATTTCATCAAAGCTTCCGCTTTTTCATAAGTGCAAATTAAAACTGTTGGCTGCTCTGATGTTACCCATGCATCTGTTGGACCCCAATCAGTTCCTCCATATAAACCTGTAACCGTGACTTTTTTATTAGTTGTACGATTTAAAACACGAGATAGAGTTGATTCAACTTCTGTAGCGAGCGCTTTACTTGGGACTAAATAAATTACTAAAGGAACTAAGCTACTAAGATTGTTAGAATTTGTTGTCTCGGAAAACAAACTTTGTAGAATAGCAATTTCAGCTATCGTTGTTTTTCCAGAACCTGTAGGGGTACAAAGCGCAAATGATTCTGCTGTTGCTAGTCGTTCTATTCCACAAATTTGAGAACGCCATGCTAAGATTTTGCGTTTTTCATAACTTTGACGTAAATAGCGCTCTAAAAAATTATTGCCGCTTTGAGTAACTGTCGGAATAAGTACTTCTAGATGATTTCGTAGGGAAGTTTTTATATATACAGAAGTCACTTTTGCACACAACTTTCCTAAGAGCCAAGAATAAGTATCATCTCCGTGAAGAAGTACCTTAGCAATATCAGAAAGTTTTTTAATAGCTTTTTTTAATCTAGGTTCATTTCCCCAGCGCATTTCTGCACACAAAATACCTAAAGAACTAGCGGTTTGATTAACAATTAACTCATTAAATTTATGGGCTTGTGTATTAGTTTCATCCCAAAGAAGATTTGTTTCGGCTTGCAAATTTGATAATTTTGCTTTTGCCCAATATTCTGTTAACAGTTGTAATAAGCTGGGAAAATCTGCTTTTAATAAAGAACTAAGAATTTCTGATTCTATTTCTTCTTCCTCAGTTGTACCTTCATTAAGTAAACCCGTAGATCTAGCAGGATAACCAGCCAGTTCATATACAGCTGCCGCAAGTAAGCGAATTGGTATACGATTAGGATTTAGTTGGGGATGAGATAACCATTCAAGTAATTCACCAGCTCGTAGCATCCCATTACACCAACTAGCGTCTCCAGCTTCTTGTTTTATAAATGCAGCTTCTATAAGACGTATCGCATCATTTAATCGCTCATCAGCTTCATCTTTTCGCCATCCCGTCAATCCCTTTTGTCCTTCGCGAAGTCTGGTATGTTGGCTATAAAGTTTTGCGATCGCTGGTGTTAGTCTGCTACCTGCTAGATTATTTTGTACTTCTGTCGCTAAAGCAATGACTTCTTGACTTGGTTGAGCCATTTCATTTTGCAGAGCTTCTCCTTCTACTATGACATCAGAGTTTGCTTTTGTTAACTCTGAATCATCTAATTGCTCAACTGTCTGCAAAACATATACTGCTTTAATCAGATTTTCAACATCATGAAGATGAATTTCAACCGCTTCAAGTTTTCTGTTTGCTGTATATTTGTCATGCGCTTTGTTTGTAGATATCCAATTTTTATTTCTTATAGGATGCTGACCACAAACATAACTAACTAAATCACAGCGTTCATAATTTTTTTTATCAAGATTCTTTAATCGTAAAGTCTGTAAAGCCTCTACCCACTCAAATGAATAAGAATTACTACAATCTTGTAAAATTTGGATGAGTCGTAAAGTATCAACTGGAATTATATTTGCTATACTTGATTTTTCATGAGCTTCGCTAATCATATTGGCATTGTGATTAGCCGTACACTTAGCTTCACAAATCAACGATGCAATGATTATACCTTTGCTATTGCGCCGGAAAGCAAGACAATCATCCCCTGTACGCCCAGGTTGCTTCTTTGCAAGTTCTCCGGTTTGTTTTATAAGTTCTAAATGCTGAAATGCAACTTCATGGAAGCGGAAAAGAAAAGCAGGAACTTCCCAGTCATTTAACTCAAAAATAGCAAAGTTTTCAGCAATAATCCCCGCAAATATTTCTCCAAAATAACCTTTAAGTGTCTGCATATGAAGACGTTCTGGATAACCTTCTGCAAGATCAATATCACAACTATCTTCAAATGGATTAAGGGAATTTGCTGCTGATTTACGAAGACGATTCCGAGTATCATCATGGGCTTTTTGAACTATTAATATTAACTCATCAAGATTTGCATCCCTTTGGTCTAAATTTTCTTTTAGAAGCCGATGCGTGTACTGATGATTTTTAGATTGAGTTGTTAAATTAGATAACCATTTTGATATTCCGTTAAATTTCGTAAGCTTGTGTCTTTTCTGCATTAGAAATTTATATAATTACGATTAATTGCAAATCAATATTGATTTCCTTTATAGACTTAAATTATACTTCGGGTTTCAATATCAAGCGTGTATACATAATTGCTATCAAAAACCAATTGATCTGAATTTCCATCCAGCCCAACCATCCGCTGGGATTCCCAGCATCGAGGGGAATATCATGAATACTTCCGAAAAACTAATTTGGCTACAAGAGCGCACGGCTTTGGGAATTCTTGAAACCGAACCCTTAGAGGCGATCGCTCAAGTAATCGAAGAAAAAGTTATTCCAGAAAACGAGCGTTTATTTGAAGAAGAAACTCCACCGGATGCGCTCTACATTTTGTTAGAAGGCAAGCTCGAAAGCAATAGTAAAGATAAAAATAATCTTACTTTCAATTGTGGTTTACTTGCTGGTGCGGTTATTAATCTGCAAGAGTTGGTTTTGGATGAGTTAACTAAATGTTCTGTTACAACTTTGAGCGAATGCCGTTTCTGGATAGTACCTGCTGAAAAATTCAAAGAATTAATTGCTAAATATCCGCAAATTCAAACGGCAATCTCTCGTGAATTAGCTCAAGAAGTTGCACAGCTAACATCCGCACTTAACAACGAACAAGAACGCTCTATTGCTTTGCGCCCTTATTTAGTTACTAAAGCACAACGGGGAGTTGTGGGGACAAGTCGTTATGCTGTAAAGTTGCGAGAACAAATCCGTGAAGCTGCCGACACTCGCGAATCTATATTGATATTTGGCGAACCTGGTTTAGAAAAAGATAATATTGCTGCTCTAATCCACTTCGGATCTGATTTTCGCCGACAGCCGATTATTAAGGTAGATTGCGGCATTTTACAGACTAGCGGTGCGGATTTATTTGGACGTGTGGGGGGTAAACCGGGGTTGATTGCCTGGTTGGAGGAAGGTACTTTAATTCTAAATAATATTCAGGAAACGCCGCCGGAGTTATTACCAAAGTTAGCTGAGTTTATCGAAACTGGTATTTATAAGCCTACTACTCGCGAGGGACAACCAGAACCTGAAGCTTATAATAATCAAGCTCGCATTCTGATTATTTCAGAACAAACTCAGCCAATAATCCAAAAAGCGGTAGATAAAACTATCAAAGCTCCACCCGTGCGAGTGCGGAAGGGTGATATCAGAGCTATTGTTGAATATTATATTAGTCTTTACTGTCGTCAAGAAGGCATTCGCAAACCTAAAGTAACGCCGGAAGCTTTACGTAGATTGCAATCTTACGATTTTCCTGGAAATTTAAAGGAATTGAAAAGCTTGGTAGAAAGGGCTATTGTCCAAGCTGATGAAGCCACAGAGTTAACAGAAGAAATATTTTGGTCAGCGGATACGAAGAAAAAACGGTTTCGCTTCAATTTATTAAATGCCTATCCGGGATTAAGAAAGTTTCTTCGTAGTTCGTGGTACCCAGATTGGATTAATTATGGTTTTACTTTATCAGCTTTTGCGGTTCTTATTGCCATTTTATTTCTTGGCCCGCAAACCAGAGACAAAAATTTTGGATTAAATCTATTTTGGGCTTGCTGGTGGCCATTTTTCCTATTTCTCTTCCCATTTTTAGGTCGGATTTGGTGTGCTTTCTGTCCGTTTATGATTTACGGTGAAGTTACGCAGAAATTATCTTTATGGTTGTTTCCTCGAAAACTTCAAAGTTGGCCAAGACATGAAGCAGAAAAATGGGGTGGATGGTTTTTATTCGCCATGTTTGCTCTAATTTTTCTCTGGGAAGAACTTTGGGATTTAGAAAACACTGCTTATTTGAGCGCTTGTTTGCTGTTATTAATTACCGCCGGAGCAATGATTTGCTCTGCTATATTTGAAAGACGGTTTTGGTGTCGCTATTTATGTCCCATCGGCGGCATGAATGGCTTGTTTGCTAAGTTATCAATGACGGAATTAAGAGCGCAGCAAGGTATTTGTTCTGCTAGCTGTACCACCTATCAATGTTATAAAGGTGGGCCGCAAAAAGGTGAAGGTTTGGAAACAAATGGCTGTCCTTTATATTCTCATCCCGCACAGTTAGAAGATAACAAAGACTGCGTTTTATGCATGACTTGTCTCAAAGCCTGTCCCCATCGCTCCGTTGAGTTTAATTTACGTCCTCCCGGCATCGAATTATGGACAACTCACGTACCGCATGGCTATGAAGTGGCGCTGTTATTTTTGCTTTTGGGGGGAGTGTATCTTCATCGCTTACCTGAAATTCAAGAAATTATCAAATTACAGTTAGACTTAAATAATTTTTGGCAGCATTCAGGTTTATCTTTGTTAGCTTTAATAATTCCCGCAGTTATTCCCTTTGCTGCTTATGGTTTAATGCAAATGTTTTATCGCTTTAACTGTTATCTAAAAAAGACAATATATCAACGTAGAAATTTAATTAAACCCAAACCTTTTGTAGAACTTGCTTACGGCTATTTACCATTAATATTAGGTGGTAGTTTAGCTCATTATTTACGTTTGGGCTTAAACGAAGCAGGACGTATATTACCAGTAACTTTTGCTACTTTTGGTTTAAATGGCGCATCTTTACCAATATTAATAGCCCACCCTGCGGTTATCGCTTTTTTGCAGGGTACTACCTTGATATTTTCCACATTATTAACGGTATTGCTAACGCAGAAAATCGCCCGTCAACCCTTACGCTGTCTGCTATGGCAACATTTAGCTTCTATCGGTTTAGCAGCAACTATGTGGGCAATAATCGTATCTCCTTAAGCCATCTGTCTTCCTGACACAGTTTAGATAGACTTACGCAAAGCTCCCCAATTTATCGGGGGGTTGGGGGGATCTTAATGCCGGGAATGAATTTATCGTTGCGGTTGCGTAAGTCCTGTTTAGATAATAAACTTAATATCTCACTAATCCTCTACCATTAGAATAGTGGTGTTGTCATCAGGGGTCTTACCCAGCATTATTATATGTTTTAGAAAGCCGTTTCACGCTGAAGTTGATACAGTAATGACGTTCAGCTTCACATTTGTTTGATAGAATAATATAATATCTTTAATAAAAATTAATAATTTTTACGTAAAATTTATGTAATTCCATTTATACTAAGGAAACAAAATATAAAATTACATCTATTAGTGAGTATTCTAAGACTTACGAAAAACACTAACGAATTACTTAATATCTAAATGTAAAGGTAGCTAAAATTTATTATTGAATCAGTTATTTGTCTCATGTAGATAAAAGGAAACTATTATTAAAAAAGCAAAGTCTTAGAAATTGTATTAAAGATATAGCTTTGATTTCTCTTAAAGTGTTCCATTAAATCAAAGCGCTAAAATCGGCTAGTAATTCTTTAATCTGATGACTTATTTGTCATTAGATTTGTCGTCGTTATAAAAGTGGCGCAAAGTCATCAAACGAACTTTCAAGATTATACTATCGTTGATTTTTTTCTCTGTTATCAGTGGTTTTAGAATAATTTGACATTTTGTTTTTCAATATATTTGGCATACACATGAGTAAATTAGGTATCATAAAAAATTTCCTAACCTAATTTGTCTTTAAATGCCTATTTTTTGATTGCCAATTGACGCGGATGTTATCAAAGGTGCTTAAGCAAAGCTTTTTCCTTTTTTAGTAATAAAAGCTTTAGCAATAAATATCTAAACTTTGGCTAATATTTAAAGGCAATAAGTAATATGAAAAAACACTTAAGCGAACTTGCTATTTTTGGTGGTATACCTGCTTTTACAGAAAAGTTACACGTAAATCGTCCTAACATTGGTTCTAAGCAAATTTTGCTGCAACGTATCAACGATATTTTAGATAGTAAATGGTTATCAAATAACGGAGTTTTAGTACAAGAATTCGAGCAGCATATAGCTTCATTAGTAAAAGTAAAACACTGCATTGCTACCTGTAATGCCACTACAGGCTTAGAAATTGCTATCAAAGCTTGCGAACTTACGGGTGAAGTTATCATTCCATCATTTACTTTTGTCGCTACGGCTCATGCTTTGCAATGGCTAGGAATTGAGCCGATTTTCTGCGATGTCGATCCCAGTACTCATAATATAGATCCACAAAAAATAGAGGCATTAATTACAGCAAAAACTACAGCAATAATGGGGGTACATTTATGGGGACGAGGATGTGATGTTGAAGCACTTGCAGAAATTGCTCGTCGCCATAACTTAAAACTTTTATTCGATGCTGCTCATGCTTTTGGATGTTCTTATAAAGGGCAAACGATCGGTAATTTTGGCAATGTAGAAGTATTTAGTTTTAATGCAACCAAATTTTGTAACAGTTTTGAAGGTGGTGCAATTGTTACAAACGATTCGGAATTAGCCAAAAAAATTCGGTTAATGAAGAATTTTGGTTTTAGCAATTACGATTGTGTTGACTCCATTGGCATCAACGGCAAAATGAGTGAAGTATCTGCCGCTATGGGGTTGACATCATTAGAGAGTATGGAAGATTTTATTAGTATTAACCGAAAAAATTACAAAAAATATCAACATGAATTATCAAATATACCCGGTGTAAATTTAATAACTTACGATGAAAAGGAACGTTGTAATTATCAATACATAGTTGTAGAAATAGACGAATTAATAACCCGAATAAGCCGCGACAAAATTTATGAAATTTTGTGGGCAGAAAATATAATCGCAAGACGTTACTTTTATCCTGGTTGTCATCAAATGGAACCCTATCGCTCTCGTATTGCTGACATGGGTTTGATGTTAACTAATACCAGGAATTTAGCAAGCAGAGTACTAGCATTACCTACGGGTACGGCAATAGGAAGTAAAGAAATCGGTAAAATATGTCAAGTTTTAAGGCTTGCAACATCAGGGGGAAATCTAATCAATGAAAAGCTCTACCAAAATCTTCATGCCTGCTAACAATGATTCGCAATTTGACAAAAATCAAATCAAAGTTAGTGTATCTCTCGTCACTTTTAACCATGAAAAATTTATTGCACAAGCGATAGAAAGTATACTGTTGCAAGAAGTAGATTTTTATTATGAAATCATCATAGGTGAAGATTTTTCTAGCGATAAAACGCGGGAGATTGTTGTTGATTATCAAAAACAGTATCCAGATAAAATTCGCTTAATATTACCAGAAGAAAACTTGGGCTGCTACGGGCAAAAGATTTTTGTACAAACGCTTCAAGCTTCTAGGGGCGAGTATATTGCGATTCTAGATGGGGATGACTATTGGAATTCTCCCTACAAGCTACAGCAACAGGTAGATTTTTTAGATAACCATCCAGAATGTGCAATTTGTTTTCATGATGTGACAACAATTTTTGAGGATAAAGCTGGGCTATCTCAGAGATATAACAATTTTGAACCACAGAGATTTTCCGATGTTGAAAATATCTTAAAAAGTAACTTTATACCAACCTGTTCGACTTTATATAGAAGAGGTTTGTTTGCTGAATTTCCAGAATGGTACTGCGACACAGTTTGTGGAGATTGGGTACTGCACGTACTGAATGCAAGACATGGAAAAATCGGCTACATCAACAAATCCTTGGGAGTTTATCGAGTACATAGCAACGGCTTATTTAGCAGTATGAGAAAAATACAGCAGCTAAAAGAAGCCATCAAATGTTACAAGCTGCTGAATGAATACTTGAATTTTGAATACAACTATATAATTCAATCGGAAATAATTTACCGTTATTTAACTTGCTTTGCGATTTATCAGCAGGAAAGAAATTTAGCCAAACAGAAACAATACGCGAACAAATTAATCCGAACTTTAGTTAGTTATCCACTAATTAGCTTTACGGCAATTTTTAAATTTATTAAGAGAAGCATGATTAATAAACTTAGCTTACACAAATGGCGGATAAAAAAGCAGAAGCTTAAACTGCTCACCCATGAATATTCAAGTAATTGATAGCCAAAATCCCTTATGGCTGCAAACATTGCATAAACTCAGGTATGATATTTACCATTTACCAGAATATGCACGTTTAGAAGCCAAAAGAACATCATCTGATTCGGAAGCTTTTATAGCCATAGATGGTGACAAAATATTTTTCTTACCTTTCTTAGTCCGTTCCTGCAATGACATATTAGGATCAATTGCACAAAACTATTCTGATGTAATATCACCCTATGGTTATCCCGGTGTTTTATTAAGTGAAGCAGCAGTAAATACTCCTAATTTTACGGATTTTGCTCTCAAAGAATTAAATTATTATTTTAAAACTCAGGGTATATGCTCGGCATTTTTTCAACTGCATCCTATTTTAAGTAATAAATTCAGTCAAATATTTTCACGAGAAACTGTTAATAAGATTGGTGAAACAATTTCCATTAATTTAAAACTTTCAGAGTCCCAAATTTGGGCAAATACCAGAAAAGGTCATAAAAGCACTATTAACAAATGTAAGCGACTAGGTTTTACGGCAAGAATGGTAAATTTAGTCGAATACGCCGAGAAATTTAGAGCGATTTATGAGGAAACTATGAATCGCGTCGCAGCCAAAAAGTCCTATTACTTTGATCGAGAATATTTTTTAGACTTACAAAAGTTAGATGGAAATATACATTTGTGCTTAGTAGAATTAGAATCAGAAATTGCTTCAGCCTGTATATTTTTTGAATGCGGTGGAATAGTTCAAGCCCATTTAGGGGGAACCAAAAACAAATTTTTACAGCAGTCTCCATTCAATTACTTATTAGACTACGTTAGATATTGGGCAAAGCAACGCGGTAACGAATTGATGCATATAGGAAGTGGTGTCGGCGGAACAAAAGACAGCTTGTATCACTTCAAAGCAGGTTTTTCTAAACAAAGACACGATTGGTTTGCACTGCGATTGATTCCAGATAGGGAAAAATATAATTACCTAACTCATCTGCGAGCAGAATCTCTAAATACCAGAGTTGAGAAACTGTTTGAGTCGAGTTTCTTTCCTGCTTATCGCTCAAGTTGAGGGGCTTTGTAAAGTTGCTCTATAACGTTTCGATCCCCCCTAGCCCCCCTTTTTAAGGGGGGAATAGGAGTTAAAGTCCCTCCTTTTTACCGGGGGATTTAGGGGGATAGAGCCGAGATGTGTATACAGGTTAGGGTTGAGGAGATGGGAAGATGGGGGGAAATAATTACTTATTCGCTACTCCTAACCACTAACCACTAACAACTAACAACTTTTTAATATCGTTCGTTCGGCTACAGTTCTTTTGGGTATAAGCGATCAAGAATGTGAATATGTGAATAAACGCTTTGAATCTTGCAGCTTTTCGGATCAATTTTGCTGCTTTTATATGAAACCCAGAATCATTGTTTGTAGTTTAGGACGCACCGGATATAAAATATTTCGTTTGCTCAGACAGCAGGGAGCGTTAGTTGTTGGTATTCACCATCAAGCGCTTTCTGGCGAAAGGGCTGGAGATGTGATTGTTGGCGATTTACACGCGGCTAGTACTCTGAAAGCGGCAGGAATTCAGCAAGCTAATACTTTAGTTATTGCTGGAGGAGATGACGCATTAAATTTGTGGATTGTTATGCAAGCGCGGGTGCTTAATCCCCGCATTCGGATAATTAATCGCTTTTTTAATACTAGTTTGGGCGAACGTTTGGACTATACTTTGCCAGATCATTTAAGTATGAGTGTTGCGGGTTTGGCTGCACCAGTGTTTAGTTTTGCCGCACTCGGAAATAAAGCGATCGGACAAATTAAATTATTTAAACAAACTTGGCCGATACACGAAGAATATATTCATCAATATCACCCTTGGAACGGTCGCAAACTCAATGAGTTATGGGAAGATCGTTCGCGGATGCTGATCTATTACTTACCCGTCGAGGACGATTTAGATTTAGTTTCGGCAGTCATGTCAGGGCACGAACTTCAAAAAGGCGATCGCCTGATTGTAGGTACTCAACCCCAAGTGCGTAGAAGCCGCAAATCATTAATTACAAAACTGCTCAAAGTCTTAACGAATTTACGGCAATTTAGACATCATGCTCAATCGGTGTTAGTAGGAGCGATGTTGTTAATGATGATTATTTCATTAGCAACTCTTACTTATGTATCTACCGAGCTAAATATGTCGGTTATCGATGCCCTATATTTTTCTGTAGGTATGATTACTGGCGCAGGTGGTAACGAAAAAGTAGTAGAACAGGCTCCCGACAGCGTTAAGATATTCACCGTGATCATGATGTTAGTGGGAGCGGCAATATTTGGTATTTGGTATGCCTTGCTCAACGATTTTGTCTTGGGAACCCGTTTCAAACAGTTTTGGGATGCAGCCAGAATACCTCGCCGCAATCACTACATCGTCTGCGGATTGGGTGGTATTGGCATAAAAATTGTTCAGCAACTTTACAATAACGGACAAGAGGTTGTAGTAGTTGAACCAAACACCAACGGTAAATTCGTCAATACTGCTCGCAGTTTAGGTATTCCCACAATTCATGCTGATGCCAGCTTCCCCGAAACTCTAAAATCTTGCAATGTCACAACTGCTGCTGCTTTAATTGCCGTTACTGGTAACGATGCGACTAACGTAGAAATCGCTCTCAAAGCCAAAGGATTATCACCCAAAATTACCGTAGTAGTAAATTATGCCGACCCCGACTTTGCCCGCATGGCACAGGAAGTATTTGATTTCGAGGCAGTATTAAGCCCCGCAGAACTTGCCGCTCCAGCATTTGCCGCCGCAGCTTTAGGCGGTAGAATTCTCGGCAACGGTATCACCGCAGATAGTTTATGGGTAGCTTTTGCAACAATAATTACACCATCCCATCCATTTTGCGGTCAAAGAGTCAAAGAAGCAGCCATGTCTGCCGATTTTGTACCTTTATACGTAGAAACCAACTCTCAAACCATCCACGGTTGGGAATTACTCGAAACCTCTTTGAGCGGTGGAGATATGCTGTACTTAACAATGCCCGCAACTCGCCTGTATCAATTGTGGCGCTACACTCCTAAGATTGATGCTGTTAGTTATTAGTTGGAGATGGGGAGATGGGGAGATGGGGAGATGGGGAGACAAGGGAAATATTTATTCTTCAATTCCTAACTCTTAACTCTTTTAATCTAAAATCTAAAATCTAAAACTCTTCACTGTTAACTCCTCATTCACCATTCCCTATTCCCCACAGCCTTCAAAAGATAATCGGAAAATTCGCAAAAACCTTCACCTTCACTTTTCTGAGTCACATAAGCGGGTTTATGCTGTAATTTATCTACATATTCCAGCACGTTAGCCACACCTACAGATACATTAAAATAATTCTTGTCAAACAAGCTTTCATCATTTGGGCTATCACCGACGGTAACTACTTCATCACGAGTATATTCAGGAAAATATTCTTGCAGCACTTTTGATAAACCTACAGCTTTATCCTGCCCTAAAGGTTTGATATGGCACTGCACGTTACTGTAAGTAAATCCCCAACCATTATCCTGACATTGATGTGAAAGAGTTTGCAATGAAGCGTTATCTAAACCCGCTACATCAAACGTCCAATCTGTAACGCGAAAACGATTATCAGAAGATTCTTTTATTTGAGGAAAATCAAGCTGTAATTTTTGAAAAACAGCCGCTAAATCTTTTCTATGCTCGTTTAAATCTTCTATCGGTGTAATAGCAACTGCTTGCTCGCTTTGGGAGGGATAAAACAAACCGCCATTTTCGGCGATCGCACCAACTACTGGTAAATAATATGCCAAACCGCTAACCCAACCAGCGGAACGTCCGGTAACAATTATGACTTTGATCTTGGAGAAAGCTAAATCTTGCAAAGCTTGCAGTAGCCTATTACTAAATTTGCCTTTCGTGGTTAAAGTACCATCCATATCCGTAGCTACCAGACGGATTTTAGTAAAACAGTTGCTCTCGGAAGGTTGAGGAAGTGATAAAGACATTTATAAGCAAGGGAATAGGGAATAGGGAACGGGCAACAGGGAAGAATATCAATAAGCTGAAATATTATGCTAAATTATCGAAAAAAATTGATGAAAGACCTACTATAAAAGGATTGCTACAATCCAAAAATAACATTATTGATTAATATGATCTTTTTCCTTTGTTCCCTGTTCCCCTACAAAACAATTCATAAGTACTATATAATCGCTGACATTTAGCCCGATATAAATTAATGTTTAAATTTTTTCAATAAAATATCATAATATCGCAAAACGCAGTTGCAAATTTGGGCATCCTAGCTATAAGGAGTCCAATTTTAATTGTGTCCATTATGTCAACTTCGATACTTGTTGCTCAATCTCCCCCACCAAAAACCACAAAGACATCCGAGCAGGTACCCGCAACTACCGACGGATTAGCTCCATTGCCAATAATGGTATCTGGAGGGCTTACTGTAACGGTGATTGGCTTAATTATCTACGGCAAAATCCTGATGAAGAAGCTAGAGAAGAAACTTCGGTTTGAAAAATTCCGCACCCGAGAGTTAGAGAAGAAGCTGAAGCTATCTCTCCAAACGATTCGTAAAATGGAAACAAACCCCGACTTGATTAATTCGCGAGAATTCAATCTGGATTATTTGCGAATGCGGATGGAAGAAGAAGTATTCCACTTTGCCATAATTAATCAGATAAAAATTACAATAAAAGATAAAATTTCTCAAGCACTTCGTCCAAACCATGCCAAACAAGGAGTTGTAGGAATCGCCAGTAGTGCAGCAAGACAAATAGATGAAATCTTTGATGTAGAGTATGAAACTGGAGTCGCAACAAATAACGATAAACGAGTACTGTTTCGCATCCAAATTAGGTTAATGAAATTGCCAACACAAGCAAGTTCGGCGACTATCAGCCAATTGATTGACTGTGTTGAAACGTATTTAAGCCCCGCAGAAGATCACGATAGTTGGCAACCTACCATCCAAGGCAGAATAGCTTTTATGCATTGGGATCAAAAAGCCAAACCTACACCTTTACTAGTATTAGAACAATCTAACGAAGGCGTGAATGTCACTTTCCGTACCAGTCGTCCCGCCAACGGGAATAGTGGCAATAACGATATAATTAATCACTCACTAAAAAACAACAAAACTGGTTCTCGATAATGAACGACAAACAGTTATCAGTTATCAGTTAACAGTTACTAATAAATAAAATACTTTCACTTAAAAATACCACCAAGGATTTATGATTTTGGATTAACTATTAGCATCAATAAAGAGGGAGAAATTTAATACATTAAGATATGCATCAATCCAAAATCCCGGACACTTGCTTTTAGTCGGGGAACCCGCCCAACGCAGTCTCCTTAAAATCTAAAATCCAAAATTCATTTAGTTAGTAAGTGTTAACTGTTCGCTGGTTAAAAGTCCATCTTCCATATTTACAATCCGATCGGCAATATCCAAAATACGACTATCATGAGTTACTAACAAAATAGAAGTTCCTTGTTCTTTAGCAAGGCGCTGCATTATTTCTACAACATCTCTTCCAGACTGTTTATCCAAAGCTGCTGTAGGTTCATCCGCTAATACCAATGGTGGATTATTTACCAAAGCACGAGCAATAGCAACTCTTTGTTTTTGACCTCCAGAAAGATTGTCGGGAAAGTAATCAATTCGATTTGCTAAACCTACTGCTTCTAAAATCTCTTTAGATTGAGCAATAGCTTGTTTTTGAGAAATACATTTATTTAGTTCTGCTGCGATTTGCACGTTTTGTCTAGCAGACAAAAACTCTAGCAAATTATGCGCTTGAAAAATATAGCCAATATTACGTCGGGTGCTGACTAATTTTCTGGGATTAGCTCGATAAAGTTCTTCTCCTAAAAATTTGAGACTTCCTTCTTGTACCGAACGTAAACCGCCAATTAAACTTAGTAAAGTTGTTTTACCCGAGCCAGAAGGACCCGTCATAATAACAATCTCACCAGGATAAATATCCAAATTAATATCATACAAAATCTGTTTCTTCAGCGAACCTTTTCCGTAGTAGTGATTAAGGTATTGAATTGAGATGACTGGTTCTTTTCTCATCATATTGCTAGTTAGTTGTTAGTTGCTAGTTGTTAGTTATTAGGAGTTGTATGGTAACTATTAACTATTAATTGTTCGCTGGTAACTGGTAACTGTTCACTGCTCACTGTTTAAAAAATGTCTGCTGGATCGGCTGACTTTAATTTTTTCACGGCGATTATTCCTGAAATAGAACACATTAAAATAGTTAAAAACAGCACCATAACTGCTCTACTACTAGTCATAAAAACTGGTAAAAGAGTAGCTGCTCTTGCTTGTTCGTATAGAAATAAAGCAAAAGCAAATCCAGGTAAATATCCTAAAACTGCTAATATAAGAGCTTCTTGAAGAATTACAACTAAAAAGTAATTATGCGAATAGCCAATTGCTTTAAGGGTGGCATATTCAACTAAATGGTCTGAAACTTCGGTATAAAGTATTTGATAGACAATCACGGTTCCGACAATGAAACCCATGATTGTTCCTAAAGTAAAAATAAAACCAATCGCGGTACTACTAGCCCAAAAATCTTTTTCAAAATCAACAAATTCTTGTTTAGTAAAAACTTTCACGTCTTTATCTAAATAACTTCTTAATTGTTGAGCAACAATATTTGGATCTGCACCCCTGTTCAATTTGATTAAACCAATATCAATTAATCCTGGCTGACGATTTACAAAGATTCTGAGAAAATTCAGATCGCTGGTAATTAAATTACCGTCTGCTCCAAATGACGCACCTAAAGTAAATAATCCTCCAACTTTAACTAACTTATTTCTGACTTCTGCCTTAACATCATCACCTTGTTCAAATTCTGCGACAATTGGGCCATATTCTTGTCGAGAAGAACGGTCATATAAAACGACATTTGGTAGTTGAATTTTTTCTAAGTTTTGTTGCAGCCCTGGAAGTTGTAATACATTATTTTGGGGATTTATTCCTATGACTAAAAGATTTCTAGGAATACCTGTTTGGGGGTTTTTCCAACTAGTATAGTCTACATATATTGGATCTACAGACTCTACATCCTCTAAATCTAAAGCTTGGTAAAGCCGTTTTTGAGAAAATCTTTTCATCGACAATATAGCACTTGTCTGACGATTAACTAATACGATTTCCCCTTGCAAACTATTATGAAAACGAACGTTACTATAATACAGAGAATCGCGGAAACCAAGCTGCATGAACATTAAAATATCCGCAAAAGCGATTCCCGCTAATGCAACCGCTAAACGAGACGCTTCACGTTTGAGTTGTAACCATGCTAAAGGTAGTTTTGCCATAAGTTATCAGATTTTGGATTTTGGATTTTGGATTGAAAATATTTAATTAAGAGTTAGGAGTTAAATATTAACCTTTGACCTTTAACCTCTACCTTTGACCTTTTTCAAATCTGAATTGTAGCTATCACTTTGGCATTGGTTAACCCTGATACTCTTTCTTCATCTTGTTTGGATAGAGCAATCTTGACTTCTACAACTCTGGCATCTACATCTGCTGCTGGATCGTTATTTAGCACATTTCTGCTGCCTATTTTTCTACCAATTTCAGAGACGGTTCCCTGTAGTTTGCCGGTAAATGCTCCATTGTCGCTGACTATGGAAGTCAATTGTCCCAAACGCACTCTACCAATACTTGCTTCGGGAACTTCTGCTACAACAATCATTTCGTCGGTACGTCCAATTTCGGCAATACCTTCAGCACTCATGGTTTCTCCCGCCTTGGTATGTATTTCTAAAACTTCCCCGGCGATTGGTGCGATTACATAACTCAATTTCATATCCGCTTCGGCTTTTTTCAATTGCGCGATCGCATTGTTCACTTGAGCTTGGGCAATCCGAGTATTGCTAGGACGAATTTCTTGGAGTCTACTTAAAATTGCTTTTTGTTCTTCTATCTGTCTCTGTAAGGTTGCTATAGTTTTGTTTTGGTTTGCTTGTGCTTCTACTAGCTGTTGTCGCAAGATTGCTATAGTTTTTTCTCTATCTGCTCTAGCTTGGGCTAGTTGCTGTCGCAAACTGGCGATCGCCTGTCTCCGATTAGCTTGACTTTCTATTAATTGCTGAGTGGCGCTTTGTGCCGATAGTTGTCTTCTATCCCTTTCTTGTTGGGAAATAGCACCTTGTCTATATAGCTGTTCGTAACGTTGAGCATCTACTTGAGCATTTCTAGCTTCCGCTTGTACCCTCGCTACTGTAGCTCTGAGAGAATCTTGCTGCCCTTCTAATTCAACAGCTAATCGATTTATTGTTGCTTGTTGAGATACAGATTCTCCCTGTAACTGTGCTTGCAAACGAGCAATTGTTGCATCACCAGCCTGTTGTTCGCCGCGTAACTGTGCCTCAAGCCGAGCAATTACTGCTTGTTGAGCTTGAATTTCTCGCGGCGAACCCACTTTCACACCAGCAAGATTCGCACGGCTTTCTTGAATCGCGGCTTTTGCTTGTTCTACCGTGGCTTGACTGCTCCTAAACCCATCTAAAACAGCAATTACTTGACCCTCTTTTACTTTTTGCCCTTCTTTCACCAACATTTCTTCGACTCGTGACGTGCCCTGTATTCCTGTTGGTGCAGAAAGCTTAATTACTTCTCCTCTAGGCTGCAAACGTCCAGATGCATTGACGCTAGTTATCGCTGGATTAACTGGTACTGGTGTATTAGAGCTATTTAATCGTTCTATTCTCGCTTTAGTTAGTACTCCAGCAGTAATTGCTAAGGGTATAGCAGCAGCAATACACCACCAAAGTATCGACTTGCCGGGTGGCTGTTCTTTTAGCTGTTCTCTTATAGGTGGTTTCTCATTTACCCTTGACATGATATGTTCTCCATACTTTTAATCATGCTGAGTAGAAATAATAAATAATTCCATCTCAAGCCCACATTGCGGACTATTTTTTTTTTCAACAGGTTTTACAAACATTTTTTGATAATCAACCTACATTTGCTGTATAGTTGCTGTGTATTTAAAACTCAAAAATCGTAATAATTGATAACTTTTAGTTTGATTAAAATTATCTTAGCTAGCTTCTAGCTAAAATTGCGGTGTAGTTCCATTTTATATTGATATTTATCGCAGCAGTTTTCTGCTTACAATGACAATATTTTTGAATTAAAAACTCGGTAATAATAACAATATATTTTCTAATCATCTTACAGATATTTATTGATTCTCATTTGTCTCGATTTATTATACGAAAATACCGAGAACAAGCAAAATAAATCAAGCTAGTCAAGGTTTAATAAACAGTTCAAATAAATAAAAAATCGGGTTAAATATTAAATTATCATTCAAGATGATAGATAAACAAACTATAAATGCTAAAAATAAAAATAAGTAAGCAAGTATTTTTACAGATTCATTGCTTTATACTTCGTGCCCCATATTTCTTAAGATTATATAGCTATATTTCACTCACAATAAATAAAGTGTACATTGAAGTATTGTTTTAAAACGTAACATAATCTACAGATGAATAATAGTATTTTAGTGGGTGATTTTACTGGATTATAAAATAATCGTTAATCATCCATGATAATAAATAGATTCGCAGACTTAATAATACATTTTGTATCTCATAACTGTTAACTGATAACTATATAAATTCTATATAATTGTAAAAAAGACATCATAAAAAACCTAGCTTTGAAAAAACCGAGTTTGCATAATAATTTAAAATTATTTCAGTGGGAAAGTATCTGGCGATTGAAATCGCTGCTACACAAACGAAACCCGCCTGCGCGGGTTATAAAAATTAGTCCACGCAGGTGGACTTTGCCTGTGTAGACGCGATTTCAATCGCCAGATAGTAAGTACTTTTCCCCCACTCGCTACTCCCTTGAAGGCATATCAAACAAAACAGTTGTCATGTAATTTTCAGCCCACTCCGAACCAAAAGCTTTTTCTAAAACGCGACGAGTTTTATCATTTTGCTGCTGTTTAGTACAGTAATTTAATTGTCCTTCCAACAGCTTACTTGCTACTTCTGATGAAACAGGTTTTGCAGCAACAGCATTTTGACAATGAATTTCTAAAAAATTCTCAACCCGTGAGAGAAACATTTGTTCTTCTTCGGGTGAACCAGGGCGTATAAAAATGCAAAACTCAGAAAAAATCTCTCCCCATTCGGGTAACTCGCGAGGTTGGGAGAAATTGAGTTCGGGTAGTTCAGCAAGCGCAGTATTGTAATTTGATGGTAAAGTACGATTCATATTCAGCGGAGACAAATCGGCGATCGCCGCACTAATTTGACCTCTACCTCCTACCAAATCGCAACCAAACATTGGTAAGTCATATTGCGGGTGAGGAAACATTACACAATGCAAAATATCCAGCATTGAGCCAACTTTTGCCAGTTCCATATGTAGCTTGCGGAACTGAGGAGTTTGGTAACAGCGATTTTCAATAGTAAGTTTTTCACCTTCTAACTTACCTTCCACATACCCCAACTCAGCAGGCAAATTATAAGCAGATAAATCCAAATGCTGATGCCAAACTCTTTCGATGCTATCAGCCAACTGACGAATGAGGGGATGTTGTTGCTCGCGCAGTGAAGATTTAGTTGCAGACGACATATTTAAACCAACAAATATTAACTAATTGTCAGTTTATCGCGATCGTTGGCAAGCGTGGTTCATTAGTAAGATGTTCCGTTCCAGTGAGCGCGATTTGTTAGCTGGCATTTCTACAGTTGATCGAGCAGCAGATCGTATTCTGCATGAGAACCAACCCAGAACCAGATCGTAGTGTCCTCTTCCAATTGACCAACAGCACGGTAATCTTTGTTGATGCGTGCAGAATAAATAGGCAATTTTGGATGAACTTTCTTGAATCGCAAGCTTGGATAATTTGGATCTTGCTTGAATTGCCGATAGGCTTTGCGAGTTTGCTCCTGAATTGACTCTGGCAGAGCAGCGAACAGCTTACGAAATTGAGCAGTGGTAAAGGATTTCACAATGTTTCTGGGTCTAATTCCTGAGTTTTTCCTGCTCGGTACTCTGCAATTGCTTCGGCTGCTAAATTAGCTAATAAATCCGGGGAACGGGCAAATGACTCATCCCATTGCCGATCCTCTTCGAGTTCTTCCAAAATTAGAGCCGCGATTGCATCTTGCTTATCAGTGGGCAGGGTTTTCAATCGGGCGATCGCCTCTTCAAGTCGCTCAGTCATCTTAAAAATCTACATCTATAAAGGAGGTGACTTCAATTATCGCTTATTGATCGAAAAGTCGGAAACCCGATCGCTGCAAAGGCAAATCATTAGAGTAGTTTTGATTACCCATAAGCAGAAAAAATATCTCTTTATTCAGGTAACTGTTTATTAGCGTTAGCGGAGCGTGTTCCGGAGGGACATACAATTAACAGTTAAGATAGTCTTAGCAAGTAAACTTATGACACGCCTAAAGACTAAAATAGAAAATCGCAATTGTTATTGACCTCTTCCTGGTTTACAATCGGCAAAACCCAATGCCTCTGTATCAAGAAAACTCGCGATCGCCATTTCAATTACTGCTTCGATTGGATATTCAATTTTGTTAGCACGAGCAATTAAAGCTTCTTGAATTCGTTTAGGTAAAGTCTCTAAAATGACTTCGGCATCCGCACTTGTAAGTTGCTCTTGAAGTTTAGCTTGCATAGATTCTACCTTTCGGGTGGAATTTGGACGTTGTAAGGAGGTTCGGTTGCTCTTAGAATAATAGCTTCTAACTCCAATAATAACTTAGGGTTTTCCCAGTAAGAAATTGGCTGTACTGCAATACGAATATCTTCATCACTATATTTATCAAGCCATGCCCACAAAAAAGCTTTGTGTCCCCACTAAAACGACCCCGCAAGCTCTTAGTTTTACCGATATAAAGCAAACCATCAGTTTTATGTCTGACTGCATAAATACCAGGACGAGCAGGAATATTAGCAAATTCTCGGCTCACAGGATAGCACTGCTCGAACGGTGTAAAAGCAATTGCATCTAGGATTCTTTGGGCTTGGATTTGTAATTGGGAATCGTTTATCGGCATGAAAGTAAGAAGGCTAAATGCACCGCAAATCATCCTCTCACAAATTTTGCCGTAGTTTACAGAACTTATGTATTTATAGAAATACTGTGTATCAGGGATATTTTTACTGGCGTGCTGCTCTACGGATAAAGATATAATTTATTATTAAAATTTAAGATAAAATCTATGGTGGAAAAAATATCGATGCTCCAAAAAGCAATTGATGCTGTAGAAGCACTTGAACCAGAAGAACAAGCAATGTTGCTAGATATTATTAGCAAGCGTTTAACTCAAGAACGTCGCAATGGATTGATAATAGATGTAGCGCAAGCGAGAGATGATTACCAAAAAGGTAATGTTAAACGTGGCTCTGTTGCTGATTTGATGGCGGAGTTAGATGAGTGAAAAATTTGGTTTGGAGTGCGGGATTTGTACGTAAATTTAAGCGTCTAGCAAAGAAAAACCCACAGCTGAGAATTCAAATTGAAAAAACATTAGAATTACTGACGGAAGACCCTTTTAATTCTAGTTTGCGGACTCATAAATTAAAGGGCGATTTAGGTGGTGTATGGTCTTGTTCGGTAGATTATGATAATCGGATTTTATTTGAATTTATAATAAATCCAGATTCGGGAGAGGAAGATATATTTTTGTTAACTCTCGGTTCTCATGATGATGTTTATTAATTACTTTTATCAGAAATCGGGCTATGGTGCCCAAGGACCAATAATTGCTTCTCCTCGTTTTTCTTTTTCTGCTAATTCCAAATTCAATTCCAATAATTTCTCTAAAATATCATCGCTGTCTTTAAAATTGTAAGCTCGCATGACGAGTCGATCTAATTCAGCATGAAGTTTATGTAATTTGCTGCTAGGTTCGTTAAAAAAGGCATTGTATAATGCTGTCATTCCCCATTGTTTCGCTTCCATTTGTTCGCTGCGATATTGATGCAGTTCTTTAGCTTTTTCGCGGATTTTTTCGATTAATTTTGTGTCGGGTGTTTGGGGAAAAGGAAAGGTTTCAAAGCAAGTAGTTGGAGTATAGCGAGTATCTCCTTTTAAAGTTGAACTTTGAGCTTTTATCCAAAGTCGGTGTATTTTTGATGTGAGAATACTAAGAATGTAGCAATCATCTGATGCTACAACATTTGTTGAATCTGCCGGCAACCAATTAATTTCACAGGGAAGAAAAATAAACCATTTTGAATGTCTAGGGATACTAAAATAACACGACAACGATAAGATTGACTCTCTCATTGCTGGTCTTTTTTCACCATGTTTCCACCAATTAACTCTTGTTGTATCTCTACGATTTTTCTCTCTTTCTGGTTTTACATGAGTTTTAATATATTCAAATGGCAAGAAATAATTGCTTGCGTTTTCCAAACTCATATCATTAAAATCAATAATCCATCTGCTTGGTATTCCATGTTGATTATCTGTTAAATCCATAGCAGAAGAAGATAGCTTAAGCACATTTTGATTTTTGGAATCTTTTTTAATCCATTCTAAAGCTTGATTTTCTTGAATATAAAAACCCTTACCAACAGGAATAACACCTTGAAAACATTTATTTAAATTTGCTTTTAATCTCACCGCTTGTGAAACATCAATACTTGCTTGCAAAGAAGAATTAATAACTGCAACAATCTTATTATCTAAATAATACTTCTCCGGCTTCTCCTTAGACCAATTCACTAAACTCACATGAACCTTCGCTTCCCCAAACCAAACTTGTGTAGAAATAGCCTCATGAATATATCCACCAGCTTGAGTCACATAATCTAACCCAGCAACCCGACTTTTTCCTTGACTAATTGAGTTTGTGCCAACCAAACCAACTCTACCCTTTTCATCAATGTTGTTATGTGCCAATCTAAACCAATAAGTACAAAAATCAACCGAATCTTTCACATCGGGAAAACGTTTAAAAATATTATCGATATACTCATCACCTAGATTTAAACGCATATCTTTTCCACCCAAAAAAGGAGGATTACCAATAATGGCATCAGCTTTAAACCAATTAGTAAAAAGCGCATCTTGACAGACAATATTACTATCCAAAGTATCCAAAGGTAAGGCTGCTTCCGTCAAATTAAAATTATCGATCGCAATCTTTCTACCTATCATCAAAGTTACCCTTGCCAATTCCACCGCAAACGGATTTGTATCCATTCCATAAAATTGCAGTGGTGTGACAAAACTTATTTGAATTTGCTCGTTTGTACTTCTGCGTCGCTGGGTAATTTTATCTAATAATAATTTCTCGATGCGCTTTAATTCTTGATAGGCAATATAAAGAAAATTGCCACTACCACAAGCAGGATCTAAAACTCGATAGCTTTGCAATTCCATCTGCAAAGTTGATAATTCTCCAATCGTCCCCGCAGCTTCAATTTTTTCTTCCCAATACCTACTTATCGTTGGACGGACAATTTTCATAATATCCGCTTCCGAAGTGTAGTGAATTCCCTTGGCATGACGCTCTTTTTTATCGACCGTTCCTTCAAATAAATTCCCAAAAATAGCCGGACGAATCTTACTCCAATCTTCTTTTGCTGCAACTTCCAAAAACTTTAATTCTTCCGGTGTTAATTCAATCGGATGAATTACCGAAAACAACCCACCATTGAAAAAATCTACACCTTGATATCGTCCCGCAGGTGTAATTCCTGGTTGATTCATTTCCCGAAACAACCCACCCAAAATATCGTAAGAATTTTCCCCATTCAAACAATCTTGAACGCAAGACACAAACATATCTCGCGGTAAAAGTTGCCTATCTTCAGCAAACATTGCTAACACACACTGCAAAATAAATCTTTGTGCAGTTAACTTAACAGTTCCCCGCTTCTCCAATTCCAAAAGTAACTCACCCATGCGTCGTGCTGCACGTTCGGTTATTTCAACTTGGTTATTATTAAAAACGGGTTTGCGGTTTTCCGACTCCATAAACCCAAACGCACCAGCGCGATCGGGCAATTTTTGCAACTCAACGACATCTACAGGAGTATCGAGTTGGGTATCAAAATCGTAAATCCAAAACTCATCAAAATTGCATAAAATTACATACTTCGGACGATTGGGAACCAACCGCGTCCAATAATCAAACGCTTGCGAATAGTGCTTGCTCAAATCTTCCCCTCGCTTCTTCATCTCAATCAAAACGCGAGGTTTCCACACTAAATCCGCAAACCCAGTTTTACCTTTTTTACTACCCTTCTTAATTGCTTCTTCGTAACTAGCACCCGCTTCCAACGCTCCGTCATGTCCAAACGCACGAAAAAATCTGTCCAGAAATGTTTGTGCTTCTTTACGCTCCTCACCTTTGATGTACTTCTGACAAAAAGTGACAAATTTTCTTAGACTATCGGAAGTTGCAACCATTGGAGATGCTATTGCTTACGTAATTTCAACATACTCTATGTTATTTCGTATCTCATAATTTGCCCAAAAACCAGTTAGAAGCCTTGAATCAATAACTCCTAATTCCTAACTCCTAACTCCTAACTCCTAATTCTTCCTAAACCGCTGCTTCGGATTCCTCAACCTGACGCTTCAACTTCTCTGGATCTATTGATTCCAATTGACCATGATTGAGTGTCCAGCAACTATCGGCGATCGGTAATAAGTCTCCCGCATCGTGGGTAACTACTAACAAAGTCCAGTGTTCTTTTAATTTTGCTAATAAATTTACCAATTGACGACGCATTGACCAGTCTAAACCTGCTGTAGGCTCGTCTAATAATAATAAATGTGGCTGACGAATTAGCTGTACTGCTAAAGCCAAACGTCTTTGCTGTCCGCCACTCAAAGCGTAGGGTGCCGTTGAAAAAGATAAATGTTCTAATCCTACTTCGCTTAATGCGTTTCTAACTCGCTCTATCCCTAACTCTGGGTGTCCCAAACGTAATTCTTCTAAAATTGTACCGCCGCAAAAATGACGTTCGGGAAATTGAAACACCAAACCAGCTAACTGCTGAATTTCTTCGGCTAATAATTCTTGTTCTCGCCAAAATAGTGAGCCAGATGTAGGTTCTGCTAGTCCAGACAATATTTCGAGTAGCGTGCTTTTTCCAGAACCACTTGGCCCGATAATTAGACCTAGTTTTTGAGCAGCTAAATCTAAATTAATTGATTTGAGAATTGCATTCTGAGTAGCAGTTGGATGATAAGTTAAATTTCTGAGATAAAGCATTGGTTAAGATTAAAAATAAGCCATTCATTAATAACTACACGCTTAGGTACAAAGCTTCCTTCCGAAAAAATCCTCAAATTACAGCTTAAACAAGCGCCTTAACTTATTGTGGCAGACGAATCCCCGTTTGCTATTAGTCATAAAAAAACCTGGGAACTGTCTCAAATCTACCCAGTCAAACTATTTATAAAATCTTTGCGTAAATCTACACGGGGTATAGGTAAACTATTTACGTAATTATAAGTAAGATATTAAACCCATTCAACAGTAATAATTCTGAGGTTTAAAATGACTGGAAAATTTTCTGTTTCCGAAGCCACCACTTCCAAAAAAATTGTACATTTTGCTAAAGCTGTTTTTACAACTTTAATAGTACTCAATCTAGGGATAAATTCTTCAATCGCTGCCGACCCTTTTCCCCGCAGTCAACCGCGCGATATCGGTGACAATACTGAAGCCGCATTTAAAGCAGTATTCGAGCAAGGTAACTATCAAGCAGGACAAAAGTATCTGCAACAGGCAATATCAGCCGAGCCGAACGAACCCTTAGCTTATGCCATGCAGGCATCATTAGCTTATACAAACCAAGATACAAGTGCATTAGAATCTTACAGCACAAAAACTTTAGATACAGCTAAAAAATTAATTTCATCAGACCCATTGCGTGGTAATTTATACGCTGCCGTAGGTCATTTTTTAGAAGGAGCAGTAATCCTGACTCGTGAAGGTACGGTTAGCGGTGTTCCAAAAGCACTAAGTCGTCTGCGAGAAGTTTACAAGCATTTAGACAAAGCCGAAGCCATTTCTCCAAAAGACCCAGAACTCAATTTAATCAAGGGTTACATGGATTTGTTCCTCGCTGTAAATTTACCCTTCGCCAACCCTCAGCAAGCAATTCAAAGATTAGAAGAAAATGCAGGCCCTCAGTATTTAGTAGATAGAGGTATAGCCATAGCCTACCGAGACTTAAAAAACTATCCCAAAGCCCTAGAATACGCAAACCGCGCCTTGAAAACAACATCCGATAATCCGGAACTGTACTATCTCAAAGCACAAATCCTCCGCGAACAAGGCAAAAAACAGAAAAACCCTCAAATGATCCAAGAAGCACTTACTCTTTTTGACCAAGCATTAGCGAAAAAATCTCAACTACCTGCCAGTTTAGTAAAACAAATAGAAAGCGAACGTAAAAGTGCAGCGCAAAGTGTGAAATAGGGAATTGGGCATGGGGAATTGAGAATTGAGAATTGGCAATTGGTAATTGGTAATTGGTAATTGGGGATTGGTAATTGGGAATAGTAAGGAGTTAATAATTTATGATTGTCTCCTTGTCTCCCCATCTCCCCATCTCCCCATCACTTCTTATAAAATAACTTTGGGTAAAAGTAATCTGGATATTCCAATAGATGAAAATAGAATTCCGCGAGATTAATCCTTTTGATGTCTGGATTTGGTTAAGGTTTAGTACTGTTCCTTCCGAACGCGAAAAACAATTTGTAGAAGAACTTTTTAATTCCTGGTTTTATTTAGGTAAATTGGGTGCTTTCAATGCCGAAAATCTTCAAGTACAAGATACCGGACTTGATATTAGCTATTTACATTACGACCAAGATGGTTATCAAAATAGCTTGTTAGCTCTGATGCACAATATGGGCGAATTTGAATACAACGGAGATTGGGGAAGATGCTGGTTTGACTTAGGAACTTCCGACGCGATCGCACTCGATCTTCTGATCAACGCTCTTACTCAATTAGGTCAAGAATACGTCACCATTGATGAAGTTTATATTGGTGGCGAAAACACGGATTGGTCGATTGAAGATAGCGATAGTCGTCCTTCGTATATTCACGATAACTAGGGAAAATAAATGTATAAAGAAGGTAAAATCCGCGTTTTAGCACTGGGATTAATTCGAGATCAAAACAATCGCATTTTTCTTTCCGAAGGTTACGATCCAGTCAAGAAAGACAAATTCTATCGTGCAATGGGCGGCGGCGTTGAATTTGGCGAAACCAGTAAGGAAGCTCTCCAACGCGAATTTCAAGAAGAAATCCAAGCAGAAATAACTAACATTCGCTACTTAACCTGTTTAGAAAACATATTTACTTTTCAAGGAAAATCAGGACACGAAATCATTCAACTTTACGAATGCGACTTCGTACACCCCAAATTTTACGAGCAGGAAACAATCGCATTCAACGAAGGGGAACGAAAGAAGGAAGCACTTTGGGTAGATATTAAAACTTTAAAAAGTGGCAACGTTAGGTTAGTTCCGGAGGGATTTGTAGAGTACCTGGGATAGGGATGGGGAGATGGGGGGATGGGGAGACAAGGAGACAAGGAGACAAGGAGAATTTTAACCTTTAACCTTTAAGCTTTGACCTTTGACCTTAACAACTCCTAACTCTAACTATTCCCAATGCCCCATACCCCATTCCCACTTATTAACCAACTTCTAGTGCAGTTAAAATCGTCCAACCATCAACTAGAAACATCAATAATGTAAAACCTAGCAAAATTAAATACATCCAAGGTTGGGATAATGGGTAAACATCCGTAGTATCAATACCCGTTTTTTCCTGTACAATTTTCACCAAACGGTTAAAACCTACTACACGCATCGGCAGCAAATAACCTTTCTTGTCTTTGCTAACAAAATAGTAGACAATACCTCCTTGTCCGGTAGTTCGTGGTTTTAAATCCTCTACATCTGCCCAAGCCAAAAACCAACCTTTACGAAAAAACTTTGGTACCAAAGGAGGATAAACAACCTGAATCCCCTCTTCATTCAAAATTACTCGTTCGGTTAAAACGGCGTACAAAATTACAAAACCAATACCGATACCAATCCAAAGTAGTGGAGATGGTACGGCTGCATTTGTGAAATCAGCAAGAAAAGGTAACGGCAAAGTCAGCGCTAAATACAAACTTAAAAGCGTAACCCTAATTAAAGGAGATAGACGAAAAATAGTATAATCCATAATAAATTAACAATTATCAATGTTAGCGAAGCGTGACGCGGTAGCGTCATACAATTATCAGTTACAAATTGGGCATATCCCAACCAGCGCAAAAACGTTTTTCCTGCTTTATTCCCCGCTCCCTGCTCCTTATATTAATTAAATAACTGTTAACTGATAACTGTTAACTGATTAAGGTAAATACTTTTGCACTACAGTCCAACCACTCAGCGAAACCCAGACAAATACGAGAAATAAAGCAATATTTGTACTAACGTGAATCCGTCTAGCCCAAACCCAACCAGTACGAATCGCGATCGCACTTCCAGCAGATATTAAAACTAATACCACCGTAGTTAAGCCAGCCCCTAAGTGTTGCGAATGTCCTAAAGAACCATATTCACCTAAAGTACCGACAATACCAATAGCGAGTAGCAGTATCACTAAAGCAACCATAGTGATACCCATTACATAGTGGAGTATGCGTAGTCCGGCATAACCTCCCGGCAACATCGCCGCGAAGCTAGGATTTCCAGATGCTCTAGTACGAAACATCCAGACACCCGTTACCGCTAACAAAAAATAAGCAAGTAACGACAATCCCATAGACCAAGCAGCGATTTTCCACAACCAAATAAATGAAGGTAAATCCATATTTAGAATTGTAAATCGAACCGGGACATATGGGGAGTGGGGGGACAAGGAGAAGGTTAGGAGTTAGGAGTTAGGAGTTAGGAGTTAGGAGCTAAAAACTTTTAATTGGTAATTGATAACTGGTAACTGTTAACTGAAAATGGGTTGCTAACGGTAGCAACCCAAAAATAGAGAAAAAAATTTTGAATTAATAAAGGTTTCAAAGGCTTACCCAGTTTTAGCCAACGATTATTAATGGTTTTGTGTTATCTCCGTTTTTTGAATGAATTGAGGATGCAAGAGAATTTTCTTCTCCTGAATCAGCATTCCGATTATCTGAATCTGTTTTTATATCTGAAATATTTGCTTGGTTAATTGCAAGCCGATCGCACGGAATTGTATCCGATAAAATTGAACTTGCCATCATCCCCGTATGAATCTCTAATTGAGCTTCATCGGGTGCTTCAAAAACTAGTCTTTGTCCGGGAAAAACAACCCGTTCAAAGTACCAATTAGCGATGTTGGAGATGCGAGCCACCTGGATTTTGCTCGTGGCATTAACGTAGCAGCACAGAGATTTCCCTGATTGCTCAGGAGGTAGAGGATCTAGTATTTGAGCCATAACTACTGAGGAGCTTATCGCCACAATTGTATCTTACATTTACAAAATTAGCACTTGACGATCCCCGCCTGCTGTAACCCTCAATACCAACTGGCTATTTGTATGCTATTTCTACCTTAAAATATTTTCCAGATAAAAAATTTTTGTAAAAATCTATGCTTTTTTTGCCATCATAGATTAAGCAATAATCATTGCTATTATTTTTATAAAATTTATAGAATCAAGTAATGCATTTTAATGAGTTTTATACTAGATACATCTCTAAATCTATATATCAAAGCGTCACAATTCATAATTGGTAATTGGGTTGCTGAGCGATGAACCGCAGTTTGGTGATAACGATCGGTCACAAAAACGCAAAAGCAAAGATTTTATATTCAAGCTTCAAATCGTAAATATCAAATTCTTCTCCCCATCTCCCCATCTCCCCATCTTCCCATCCCCCCATCTTTCCATCATTCCTAAATAAAGTCGGTTTGATGAAGTAAGTGGATGTTATCGTAAAGGTATGTGAAGTTGATTTTCATAAAAGATATGTATAAAAAATATGTATGAAGACAATTGGTTAATTTCGCCCTAACGGGAGTTTTTACCTATTAACAGGCGTTTTAGTCAATAATCTACGCTTATTCATGATTGAGTAAAAACTCAAGTACGATGGTCATAAAGGTGGAAAATTAATTTAAATACGTAGTTTTAAAGCGAATATAAGCTCTTTATTTTTTAATTGATAACAGCAAGATGGAAGTTGAAACACCCACAATGGAAAACAGAATTCTCTACGTGCGCCTTCCCTGTAACCCCATTTTTCCGATTGGGGTTGTTTACCTTGCAGATCACGTCCATAAACTGTTCGAGAATGTCGAACAACGGATTTTTGATTTGGGAACGGTACCACCTTTAGATTACAAATCTGCTCTGGATGCCTGTATTGATGAATTTAAACCGACGCTATTAATTTATTCTTGGCGCGATATTCATATTTTTGCTCCTGTTGGTGGAAGAGGTGGAAATCCTTTACAGTATTCTTTTGAAATTTTCTACGCCAAAAATCCTTTTGTGAAACTGCACGGAGCTTTAGGTGGCGTGCAAATGCTCAAAGGCTTTTATACAGAACTTTGGCGCAATTCGGCATTGATTAAACGCGGATTAAAACGCGCTCTTAGATACAACAAAGATGTCCGCGTGATTGTTGGTGGTGGTGCGGTGAGCGTTTATTACGAGCAGTTGAACAACAGTTTACCCAAAGGTTCTATAGTTTCCGTTGGTGAAGGGGAAAGCTTATTAGAAAAACTCTTAAGCGGCAAAGAATTTAGGGACGAACGCTGTTATGTGGTGGGAGAAACTCAACCGCGCGATCGCCTAATTCATGAACAACCGACTCCCATTGAGAAAAGTGCTTGTAATTACGATTATATAGAAAGCATTTGGTCTGAGTTTAACTATTATCTGCAAGAACAAGATTTCTATATAGGCGTACAAACCAAGCGCGGTTGTCCTCATAATTGCTGCTACTGCGTTTACACGGTTGTGGAAGGTAAGCAGGTGCGAATTAATCCTGCTGATGAAGTAGTTGCGGAAATGCGACAACTTTACGATAAAGGAATTCGTAGATTCTGGTTTACCGATGCTCAATTTATCCCAGCACGAAAATTCATGGATGATGCTGTGGAATTATTGGAAAAAATCGTTGATTCTGGAATGACGGATATTAATTGGGCGGCATATATCCGCGCCGATAACCTAACTCCGAAGTTGTGCGATTTGATGGTAAAAACCGGAATGAATTATTTTGAAATCGGTATTACCAGCGGCTCTCAGGAATTAGTCCGGAAAATGCGGATGGGTTACAATCTGCGAACCGTTTTAGAAAACTGTCGCGATTTAAAAGCAGCTGGGTTTAACGATTTGGTTTCTGTTAACTATTCTTTTAATGTAATAGATGAACGTCCCGAGACTATTCGTCAAACAATCGCTTACCATCGCGAATTAGAAAGAATTTTCGGAGTAGATAAAGTTGAACCAGCAATTTTCTTCATCGGATTGCAACCGCACACCCATTTAGAAGAATACGCTTTTAAAGAAGGTATTCTCAATAAAGGTTACAATCCGATGCTTTTAGCTCCGTGGAATGCTAGAAAATTACTATGGAATCCCGAACCTTTGGGGTCATTTTTTGGTGAAGTCTGCTTGCAAGCCACGCGACAAAACCCGTCGGATTTCGGACGCGAAGTCATGAAAATTCTAGAAGAAAAACTTGGCTGTGCCCCATTAGAAGAAGCACTTTCCGCACCAATTCAAACAAAACCAAAGCAACTTGCTGGTGTATCATAAAGAATCAGTAGGGTGGCACAGTTCACTCTACTAGAAATAAAGTAGGGGAGCAGAGAAAATACAGGAGGTTGGGTAAGCAAAAATGCTATAGGAAATTTGGACTCAAAGTAATAAGTTAGCTATTTATGTATATTTTTGGGAATTTTTCAGAATAATTAATAATTATCATAGATAAATCCCTTTATACCTGTAGCAGTGTTAGAATTGCTCGCAATCCATTCGAGATTAGTTTTACTTTAATAAAATCAAATGTTAGAAGGCTCAATACTCCAAAGGCTACATAAAGCTCATCAAGATAGTAAAAGACCGATTAGATACGGCGTTTACTACAAAAATACCTTAGTGGCTCTTTGCCATGCTTTAGAAGACCATATATTAGAAGACGATAGTAAACCTTTAGTTATCACGGCTTTTCAGCAAGGCAAGTGGTATTTACAAGAAGCCGAACGTTATGCAGGTATTGCCAAATGTTCGCAGCAAATTGCTATTATGGCGGCTGCCGATAGCGGCTGGCTGGAACATCCCACTAGTAACCTAGCTAATGTAGATTTAGTATCTATAGATTCAGCCGATCCTGTTTCCGAAGAATGGCATTTAATTATTTTATCGCCCAAATACACAGCGATGGTAATTTGTCAAGAATTATCGGAAGAAGATTATGGCCCATCAGGACAGCCAGAATCGGATTTGGAACGTAAATTTTATGGATTGTGGACGTTTGAGCCAGATTTAGTCAGGGAAACGGCTGAAATAGCTATAAATCATATTGAAAGTTATAATCCGGAACTCGCGAAAAAGCTGCGCGAATACGAAGGGAAAATTAAGCCAGCAGTTGCCACATCAGAAGAATTAGCAGCTGTAGTTTCCAGGGTTGTGGACTATTTGCAGACGGGACAGACAAATATTTCCCTTCCCGCCGGTAGTCGCCATAAAACTTTAGATAGAAACTTATTTTCTAATGAGATTCAGGCATTTTTACGGATGGCACAACTTCTTGATGCTGCTGATGTTGTCAACCCAATGGCAGTAACAGAGATTGTAGCATTATCGGAAACAATGGGGCAGCTTTTAGATTTGCCTGCATGGCAAATGAAACGATTGCGGCTTGCGGGTTTTCTACATCGCATACATCCCCTACAAACAGCCGAAAGCGTTTTGACTCCCGGAGCATCTAACAGTTACAAAGAAGACGCACCCAGTTGTCCTTTGACTTGTGCTTTGGTACCGGGGACGCAGGTTTTACGCACTATGCCAAGACTGCGAGCTGTAGCGCAAATTATTACCCATCAAACAGAATGGTGGGATGGTACCGGGAAACCGGCAGGATTAGCAGCAGACGAAATTCCTTTAGAGTCCAGAATTTTGGCTTTAATCGCAGATTTTCAATTTAGAGTGAACGAGAAGTTATCTTCCGGATTAAATAAGGAAGAAACACTTACTCAAGCTTTAGAAGAATGCACTCAACAACAATCAACTCGTTTCGATCCTAAACTAATAGAAACCTTAACTTTATTAGTTATGGGTTTACATCAGGGATTGGAATTAACCGTAATTACACCAAAATTAAGTGCTGGAATGTGGTTAATCGATAGCAAACAAGCAGAGATTGGCGAGTTTAGTGAAGTAAAAACTTACCTTAAGTAATCTAGCTTTGCTGGCATTTTCAATGGATAATAAATTAGATCGCGGGCGTAAAGAGAAGTTGTATTATAGCTCTTTGCGTCCAGTGCCGCCGGAACTTAAGTTAAAATAATTTATATAGAATACACATGATGAATATTGAAGCGATTAAATCCGGTGAACTAAAGCAGCTAGCTGGAGTTAATTTAGAAGACGAAGATTTATCTAAAACCGATTTCAGTAGAGCTAATCTTGCTGGTGCAACCCTAGTAGGTACAGATTTTGCTCATTCCAAATTTGAAGGTGCCCATTTAGAAGGAGCTAATTTAATGGGCGCAAACCTCCAAGAAACTGACTTGCGAGCTAACTTGATGGGAGCCAACTTGATGCAAGCAGATTTAACCGGCGCGGATGTACGAGGTAGCAATTTACGCGGCGCTAACTTCATGGGTGCCAGACTTAACGAAGTTTCTTTTGCAGGTGCTTTCTTAAGCGGTAGTAATTTAATTAACGTTAACTTGCAAGGAGTTGACTTACGTGGTGCTGATTTACGCGGTGCTAATCTTACAGGTGCAAACCTTAAAGGTGCAGACTTAAGTCGTGCAGATTTACAAGGTGCATTATTAAGCAAAGCCGACTTAGAAGAAGCCGACTTACGCAAAGCTAACCTTGCCGGTGCAAATTTAGCAGGTGCAAATTTATTGTGTGCGGAATTAGAAGGTGCAAATTTAGACGGTGTAAATTTTGACAAAACTTGTTTGGTGGGAACTATAGTTCAAAAGGTTGTTAAATAGACTACCGTGGTATTAAGTTAGCTTAATTGCTTATACATAGATAAAGATTTGGTTCGTAGTAGCGCTTCAGCGCCTCCGATAAGAGGCGCTGAAGCGCTACTACGAACCTTGATTATAAGTATTGGTAACTGATAACTGGTAACTGATACAGGAACATTTAACTAACCCCAAACGTTATCAAACCAGGGTGAATAATTTTATTTGAAAGTATAAAAATTTATTAACCTTTATTTAACTAGTTTGTACCAGTATTAAAATCTATAAAAATTGACACAATTATATGGTTGTATCATCCAAAGCCAATTTTTCAGTAGCTTGCAATCGATTGGCAGCAATTTATGCTTTAGTTGTTGTCACTATTCCCTGGTTAATATCCTTACCACCAGCGTTTTCTAAGGATAGCAGTTCATTATCTAAACGTCTAATAAATAGTAGAAATAACAATTTTACTTTTACTATTCAGCCAAAATTTACATCTGTAAACGAATTTTCTGAAGGATTTGCTTCTGTATATATTGGCTATCGTCAGGGATATATTAACAACTCTGGTAAAGTGGTTATCCCTCCCGTTTTTGATGCTGCTGGAGAATTCTCCGAAGGATTAGCATGGGTAGATATAGCTGATAAATGGGGATATATTCATAAAAATGGTTCGTTAGCTATTAAACCCACCTTTGATTCAGCGCGGGAATTTACTCAAGGATTGGCACTGGTTAAGTCAGGTGAAAAATGGGGTTACATCAACAAAACTGGTAAATTTGTTATCCAGCCCCAATATGACGATGCCATGTCTTTTACAACAGATGAGCAAAGTAAGGTTGTGAATAAAGTAATCCTGGCACCCGTGAAAGTCGGCGACAAATGGGGTTATATCGATAGAAGTGGAAATTTAGTCATAAAACCTCAATTTGACAAAGCTGCTTCCTTTAACGAAAATATGGCACCAGTTAAAGTTGGCGACAAGTGGGGTTATATTAATAGCGAAGGTAAATTAGCGATCGCACCACAATTTGAACGAGCGTGGAATTTTTCCGAAGGATTGGCATTAGCGAGTCAGGATAGCAAATGGGGATATATAAATAGCAAAGGTAAGTTTCATATTAAGCCAACTTTTTTAGAAGCCAGTAATTTTTCTAACGGGCTTGCATCAGTATGGATAGATGGGAAGTATGGCTATATTAATCAGAAAGGTAAGCTTGTTATTAAGCCACAATTTGAAGACGTTGGTAAATTTTCTCAAGGTTTGGCAAAGGTAAATATTGATGATAAATGGGGCTATATTGATAAAAAAGGTCAAATAGTAATCTCGCCACAATTCGATCATGCAGGTGAAATATTGTCATACCAAACAACTACGGCTTATCCAAAAGTAGGAAAAGCTTGGGTTAAAGTTGGCGATAAATGGGGTTATATCAGCATCCCTTTGAATGAATAAAGGGAGTAGGAATTAGGGAGTAGGGAATAGGGGAGAAGAAGAATAATAGTTTGTTCTCAAGATAAAAAAATAATAACCAGAATTTTCTTGCTCACCGCTAAATGTTCACTGTTTACTGTTCACTGTTAACTGCTTTTGACGCATCCACAAAGCTAACAATAGTAAACTCAATAAACCCATTACCCCTGCTAAGGGATTATTATTTACACCAGTTACCCACTGAGGAACTGTACCAGAATATTTAATCAATTTTCCTACTTCAAGAATATAATTACCCCAGACTAAACCCCCATGAAGTCCGATGGATAAGCCCAAACGCCCTCTGCAACTGCGTTTAGCCCAGACGCAAGCTAACCCTAAAAGTACTAATCCCAAAAATTGCGGCGATGTACTTATAATTACTGGCAGCGGCTTAATAAAGTGCAGTACAGCAAAAATAATCGCGGTTGCCCAAACTACCGATTTAGAATTGTAATCTCGCTGCAATTCATCGTATATAAATCCCCGAAAAAACAATTCTTCCGCAAAAGCCACACCCAAACCAGTAAGCAACCCTTCCAAAACTAATTGCACCATCGAAAAACTCGGTTGCTGGAAAACTAGCCAACCGAATATTCCTTGCAAAGCAAATAATACTAAAATACTAATTAATCCAATTGCCACACCCCGCAGCAACTCGACTCCATTTTTGCGCGTAAACTCCAAACCATAATGGCGGAATGCTGGAGTTTGCTGATGGATATATTTACTCCACCAAGGCAATAAAAATAAAAATTCAACTGCTAAAATACCCATCGTTAAAATAGTGCGGGTATTTTCATCATCTTTGACTGTAATGTAAACCGCCGCTGCATAAGGCAACCACGGCAACAACAAACTTAAAATAAAGCAGCCCAACCTTATAGGGGCAGGGCGCTGAGATAAACTAAATAAATTAATTTTCATACCAAGTCGTTTGTATTGGCAAAGATTAGATAACAGTAAACAGACTTATAATATCTGATGTTTCTTTACCATGTTCGTTAAATGACGACAACTTGGTAGTGACAGTTTCTTTTTTGTTTAACGTTAGTCTTCCGGCTCAATTGTGCTGCTTAACCCATGATTTTTTAGAGTCTCGCTATAAAACTCCGCGTGTTCTTGAGCGCAAGTAATAACTAAAGCTAATCCATTCGTATGGGCTTCCATCATGATGCTGACAGCCTGGGGTTGGCTGAGGCTCGGCACTGTGGTGATTAGCGTCTGCACCACATACTCCATCGGGTTATTATCATCATTATGGAGCAAAACACGGTACCGAGGCGCGTGCTTACGGATTGTTGAAGGCTTCTGTATGGTTTCGACTGACACGGTTAGTATGCTCTTTTCTTGCTTGTTTACTACACTTTACTTAACACTTATTTAAAATATTGTATCGCATCTAATTACGATGCTCGAATATAAGAAAAGTTTTATGCGATCGATTAATTATTGCATCGGCGAATAATCATTACCAGAGTAGTAGCATACTTTTTGGGCTAAATTTGAGTTGCACAAGTAACTATTTTCTTCCGATTATCTGGACTAAGGCTTAAAAAATAGATAAAAATGGATCGAAGCACAGCAAATAACCCTTGTCGCCCTATAACCCCCTAAATATGGAGATCGAAGCAAAATTTCAAGCCGGACAAATAGTCTTTCTAGAATACAAGGGCAGCAGACTATATGCAGAAGTTATTCAGGTAGTAGTTGAGCGTAATTTATGTTGGGTACGTCCTTTACTACTTGTTATTCAAGAGTACGAATTGCCAAAAGTAACCGATTTACGCTCTACTTCCGATTTGCTCTGGGCGATAAACCTGTTTCAACCAGCTTTAGATACGGAAGTGATTGAGCTATACACGCAGATTTTAGTAAAAGAACCAAAGCCAGAATTATTTCCCGCAGCCAAACAGCAACTTCATCAGTTTATTCAGCAACTTTGGCAAGTAAATCAAAATGAAGCGTAATTTCGATTTTAGATTATATAATTACTACTGTTCCCTGTTTCCTGTTCCCTTTTCCCTCCTAACTTTACCGGCGATAAAATCGGCTGAAATTTTCGTAGTAGGAGCCGAACAACTTCCCCGAAAATGGGATGCTGTGACTCCTACTAACCATGTTTTTTCACTACATAGTTAACTACAACGCTGTAGCACGTTTAAGCAATTTGAGAGTAAGAAGAAATTGCTTGAGGTACTTGAGGTGTGCGATAGGGGTGGTTTATTTCAATTTCGCTGGGATCGGAACAGTCATTTTCTGACATAAAAGTTTGCACAATTTCGCGATATACAAACCACTGTTTATGGAGATGGCGAATTAATTCTGGTTCCATTCTAAAGACATCGGAATTTTTGAATCCTGCTCTAGATAACCATTCGTAAATAGAAAGAGTTTCGCCATTATTACCCTGAAGCATTTTTCCTCCGAAGAAATTTAATTGATGGTCAAATACGCTTCAAAGATGCTATTTGAAGCGCTCATAGCCTATTAAGAAATGGTTATGAATGGGAACTAATTAATAAAATGGGTTGATTAAATTATCTTTTCACACAAGGAAAAGCATAAAAAATAACTGTTACCCCATGCTTATACAAGGGTATTAATTAAAAAATATCAATAACCAACAGTGACGTTGGCTCAACCCAGGTATTATTTTCTATCCGAGTCTAACTTGGAAATTATCAAAAGAGAATCCGAAATATCACCCTATTAAGCAGTTGATATTTTTAACATAAATATCCTGATATTACAAATATTTGTGCTGCTATCAACGAGATAAACTTGGTATTCAAGCATTGACTCGAAGCAAACATAACTTTATTGTCCTGAAAAAGAAAATAGGAATCTATCCTTCCAAAGTAATAGATTTATATTTTTCAACATAGGATGAGTTAAAGCTCAATAATTTTTTAATTTTCTTTTCCAGAGTATTAATAATACATCATTAAAGGGTGCATTTTTCCAACAACTTAGGGGATTCCCCCAACTTGAACAGCTTCCCCTAGCTGTATAACCTTGAAGCTACTAGCTTTTCAAATATTTTAAATTTTATTAGCTTAAGGGAATGACCTCCGCATATAGTGTATTTAACAGATAAACAAATCAATATTTTATTACTTTCTGTTTTCTTAATGATTTCACCGATGATGTAGAAAAGTAACCATGTTAAAACTTACTTATACCGACGATAAGATAAGCTTAGATTGCTTAAAACAATCCTTAGAAGACTGGATAAATACCAGAGTACTTATAAGTATACGGAGTACTCTCAGTATTAATATTGAATCTAGTACCGCCTCTATTTTAGTACCGGCATCGTCTTTCATTGGTGAATTAAATAAAATCAACAGCGAAAATATAGTAGAGTTCTGCCATTGCGATCGCGAATCGGTTGAAGTTGTTTTAAAAGGTATTTGGTTGACTTCAGTTGTGGAAAGCGAAACGGGTGTATTCGTCACTGAACTTGAGGAATATACTGAATATTTATTGCAGAGTTTGTTTGAACGCGAACTTTGCACTCAAACTTAATAAAGTTAATAAAGTTAATAAATTTAATAAATTTAACAATCAACAATTACAAATAATTTCTAGTCTTGCTGTTCGCGGGACTATGGTGCGACTTCCGAATCCCATCTTCTAACTGGTCTTAGTCAGTCGTGCCGCCTTTCCCCGAACAGCACCCCCTCTTCAATTTTGGATTTTGGATTTTAGATTTTGGATTTCGGGTTTTAAATTTTAGATATTGGGTTTTGGTTTTAGATTTGGGGTTTTAGATTTTAGATTTTAGATTTTAGATTTTAGATTTTAGATTTTGGATTTTAGGTTTATTTGTTTCTAGCGGGCAAGATGCCCGCACTACAAATTAATTTATTTACATTTATTAGTATTATCTTTTTTCTATTCCCCATTCCCCATTCACAATTACCAATTACCAATTCCCAATTTCCATGATTTCTATTTCAAATAACCGTGCGGAAATTGTTGCGCGGGAAGATTTGGTTATGTTTATTAATGCTTGTTTATCCTGTACGGGACAGCGAGAATTTTATGATGATGCTTACGGACAGAAGGTTTCAATTGACTTTCTACATCAATATATTTTAGGTAATTACCGATTGCTTTATGCTCGGACTTTGGCAGCAGGAATTAATCATTTTAATCAAGTACAAATAATTTTAAATCTATTGGCTACGGGAAAAAATACATCTGTACAGCATCGGCAAGAAGAAGGCGCATTGATTGCTTGGGCACTGCAACAATTACCGCCGCAGCGTGCTTGGTCCGTATTGCAGCAGTTGAGACAACGAAAAATTAACAACCGTCGCAGTCGGGCGATCGCCCGCGATTATATGAATTATCGCCGTAACATTGATTTTGATGCGGTGAAATATCGCTCTAAAGTACGGGCAATAGTTACTCACGCACACTTGAAACTTCAAGGAGAATTAAGTAATTTTCTGTTTCGTAACTGGAAGCAAAAAGTATACCAAACAGAATTATTTGAAAATTTTCGTCAAGCTCATTTTAGCGCTGAAGCAGTTTACCAATTGCCTTTTACTGTTGCTGAAGGTTTAGCAGCAAAGCATAAAATTAAACGAGAAGTTTTCTTGTCGCGCATCCAAGAAAGGATGACTTTAAATGAAAAATTACGTTTCCAAAATGCGGCTTGTAGTGCTGAAATAAAAATTGATTTAGATTTAGCTCGACTTCCTTTAACCAAATTAGCTTTATATATACTTTCCTTACCCGTGGAAACTCGAAGACAAAAACGGCATATTCTCAATCTAGCTTTAGAAAAATCGGCTCAAAAAATATTCAAAAAAGCACCAATGAAATTAACAAGAGTCGCAGCGGTTTTAGATTGCAGCTACTCCAGTTATGGTTCCTCCGAAAAGCGCCGTCGTCCATTGGGTGTAGCTTTAGCTACTCACTATTTCTTAAAAGCCGCATCTAAGGAATATCAAGATTTTTGGACGCTACCACCAGCAGAACCATTACAAGTAAGTCCTCGCGGACAATCCGACTTAGCAACACCTTTATTAGATGCGTTGGAGTGGGGTGCAGACTTAGTAGTAATTGTATCCGATGGTTGCGAAAATTACCCACCATGCGGAGCCGCGCAGGTATTAAGGATTTTTCGGAATCGTTTAGATCCCAACAATCGTACATCAATAGTTCACTGCAATCCAGTTTTCAACTCAGACGACTTTTCCGTGCGTTCATTGTGTGCCGATATTCCCACCGTTGGATTGCGAGATGCTGAAGATTTACCAACTATGTTGGGTTTTGCTCAATTTGCAAATGGTTCTGCTTCTTTATCAGAGTTGGAAGATTATTTGGAAGTTCATAGTAAAAGCTTTAGCTTTTTGAATTCTGATCGGGGCTAAATATTTTAGTAAAAAATTGAACAGCTTCATCATAAAAAATGTAATGTTGCGAATATCGAAATATGAATTAGGTTTGTAGTTGCGCTTTAGCGCCTCCTAGAAGAAGCGCTAAAGCGCAACTACGAACTAATAAAATTCCTAACTAATAATTCTTAACTCCTAAGTTTTATACCGTGGCACAAAAAAAGAACTTACTAACAGATATATCGCTTCAAGGATTAGAAATCGCTTGTTCTCAAGTGCGTGGTGCGGTGCGAATTGTGCCGCTGCTCAGACGAAATGTACGCAGCGATTTACGTTTAATGAAACGTTCTTATGATGAAGATTTAGCTGTTGTTTCTTTAGAAAAAGATATTAACTATTATTCTTACGTTCCTCACGGGTTAGTGATGTCTTGGACTGATGATGGTAGCCCGTTAGCTGCTTTCGGCGGACAAATGCATAAATCAAAATCTGACGGTAAACGACTTGATTACGGTTGTGCTAGCGTGCGTTTAATGCATCGCATGAGAAAGCGAGAGTCAAATCATCAATTAAGATTCTTACCGCTACATTTGGCGATGGAAGGTTTTCTTTCCATGTTCTTTTCTGGCCCCGATATTGCTTGGAGCGAATATTCTAAGTATGCTCTTTCACATGGGTTAGGTTGTCGTTACGAAACTGCTGTAGAAGGACGTTATATTGCTAGATTAGAAGATGCTATACGAGTATTTGAAATTTATCCCAAACAGGTAGGAGTTTTAATTTTTGTCGCGGAAGCTTTAGCATCGGCTTTTGTAGTTCCAACTCCAGAAGATTATCGTTTGCTACACGCGAGTTTATTAGAAGATTTTTACGGTGAATTAATTTATCAATACGGTTTGCTTTACGATACAACTTTTCCTATGGATGTATCTATAAATGAATCGGAAATTAATGATTTAGCAAGTTTGAGATTAGCGATAGAAAAAATGCGAACGGATTGGGCTTCTTTTCAAGGTTTTATGGCTGAAGGAATTTTAGGTCGTCAATTGCAATCTAAAATAGTTTACAATGCCGGACCATTTCGATTGCAGCGTTTTATTACTGATATACAGCTTAAAGAAGAAAATCATATTGGAGAAGCAATTACTAGAGAAGATGGAGAATTAGAGTATTTAAAAACCTTCCGTTTATCTACCGCACAAACCAAGCGGGTTTACTTACTTAGTAAATTAGCCGAACATAATTGGAATATTGATGCGACTGCTAAAGCATTAGGGAACAATTACGATCAATTTGTTCATCGTTTAGAAAAAGCTGGTTTTGGTTATTTATTAAATCAACAAGTACGCGAGCAAGTTATTAAAAGAAGGCGGAAAAGATAGGGGATTGGGGATTGGTAAACTGACATCTTGTACCATTCTCAACAACCGCCTTAGAATAAATTCTTAGGCTAATACACAAAGTCTTCTTTAGAAGACTAAGCATCGCTTTTAGTACGTTTTAACTTACTTTGTATATTAGCCTTGAAATTTATTTCAAGGCGGTTGTGAAGGCTTAACGACATTGGTGCAAGATATCAGTAAATAGGAAGCAAGATACGAACACTGCAAACTGTTTTGATAAAAAAAATGCCAGAGATTTTATTCTTCTGACAATTTTATTTTGCCTCATATATTTGGGACAAACGTAAATTAAATTGCTAACCTTTGAGGGCTTTTGTAAAATTTCTACGATAGGATTTACTACCAACAAAGCAAGCTGGCCATAGCAGTGATAAAGCAAGACGATTTGTTAAGCTGTTGCTGAAATTAGTTTTTCTAAATCCAGTCCAAAACTTCCAAACACCGCCTACGTAAGCGACAATCAGTAAACCAGCGAAAACTCCACCCATTTTTATCTACTCCAAAAAAAGAATATTTTCTACCATGATTTAGTATAAGAGTCAATAATTACACTCCTATACTTTAGTTTAAGGTAGGCTTCCCTGTTGCATCCAGTTGTTGGGGAGTTGCGGAGATGGGGAGATGGGGAGATGGGGGGATGGGGGGATGGGGAAGATGATGAACATTTATAAAGCAAAACAATTATAATGTTCGCATCTTGCTCCCTGTTAGCTCTTGTGAACTACCCCATTACCAATTACCAATTACCAATTACCCATTACCCATTACTAATTACCCATGCCCCATTCCCCATCCCCTATTCCCTACTACCTATACAATATCTTTCCGCTTGAGTAACACTAAAGCGATAATCAAATAAACTAACGTATGCAAGCTGAGAATTCCCCAATTCAATCCTAAATTATTTAAAGTCGCGTCATACACTGAAGATGTGGCAAAAATATCGTCTAATGAAGGTGCCCCAGGAGTCGCTGCTGGAACCATTTCGTTAACGTCAACTAAGGCACCGTAAGCACCCATCGACCATCTGCTAATGGTTAGCCAGCCAAGTTTTCCCGATAATCCTTCTAGTTCAAATAGCACCCCAGAAAGAATTATCTGAGGAATCATTATTAAAGGAAGTATGCTGTTGGCTTCGTTTTCATTTTTGACTGCTGCGGAAATCATTAAGCTGAGACTAACGCTTGCCAGCAATGTTAAAAAAGTTGTGATTCCTAAGCCCAATGGCCAAGGCATGAGATTATATTCTGGCGATTTGAAACCAATTACAACGGTTATTACAATCAATAAAGTTTGTAAAAAAGTTAAACCCCCACGTATGAAAACTTTAGAAGCTAAATAAGGTAGCAAACCCAAATTAATCAGCCTCTCTCTGGCATAAATAGCAGATTCCTTGACAATTTCCCTTACCGAACTTGAAAGTCCTACCCAAATACCAATACAGGCAAAGATAAATAATACTTTGAGTGCTAAAGGACCTTGAGTAATCTCTAATGGATCTAACTTACGTAGGGGAGTTTCGTTTCTTAATATCCAAGCCGTTAGCGCGATCGCAATTGGTCCGGATATCAAAGCAAATATCCAACTGGCGCTATCTCTAGCCACTAATTGGAAATATCGCTGGCTCAGTAATATCAACTGTTTGAATGGAGATATGCCAGTATGAATTTTATCGTCGGGTTTCTTTTTGGTATCTTTGCCTGGTTTGATTAAATTCCCAACATATTTTTTAAATAATGGTGAATTTTGATATCTTTGCGACCAATATTCTACTGTTTCTATTACTTCTTTAGGACTTCCTCCTTGATCTAATTTGATATAAATATCGGAAAAGTATTTTAATTCGTTCGACGGCATTTCAAAGTAATTTAGCGCTTCATTTGGAGGCCCGTAGTAACATAATTTGCCACCTCTACCCATAAAGGTGATTCTGTCGCAAACTTCAATATTCGCGGTGGCATGAGTAACTAATATTACCGTTCGTCCTTGGTCTGCTAACTCCCGCAATAACCGCATCATCTCTTTATCCAAGCCGGGATCGAGTCCAGACGTGGGTTCGTCAAGAAAGAATAATTTGGGATCGGCGAGTAATTCGACACCAATACTTACCCGCTTGCGCTGTCCTCCACTCAGGTTGCTAATAAAATTAGTTCTAACGTGAGTTAATTTAATTTGGTCGAGAGTTCTTTCTACTACTTCTTTCACATCCGTATCGGGGGGAAGTCTTAATTTACAGGCATAAGCTAAAACTTCTTCTACACGTAAATCTGGATGTACGATGTCATCTTGAGGTACGTAACCAATTTGAGAGCGATAAACAGCCCAATTTTTGCGTAAATTATCTCCGTTCAGATATACCGAACCCGATGTCACGGGGGCAATTCCCAACAAGGATTTCATCAAAGTGGACTTACCAGCACCGCTTCCACCCACTAAAGCCACTAACTGTCCAGTTTCAATTACCAAAGAAACATCATCAAGGATAGCTTTTTGAGCGCCGCCTTTTACTTTGACAATTCGCCGTAACTGCTGAACATCAAGGCGAACTTGGCTGCCATTATTTAATAATTCTAAATATTCTTTCGTATAAAGTAGAGAAAACGGACCAATTTGAATTTTGCTACCATTGCTTAATTTTACCCGTTTAGAAATTCGTTCGCCGTCAACAAAAGTACCGTTGCTGCTGGAATCTTGAAGAAAATAACCACCTTGGCCATCCGGTAAAAGAGTTGCGTGGATGCGGGATACAGTAGGTGCATCCAACTGCATTGACGAGTAATCATCAGGTTTAGCAGCACGTCCTAACTGGATAGGAGATTGCTTCAAGCCTTTGAAAATCAAACGCCGATTGCTGGGTATAGCCATCGGAATGTCAGTTGGGTGACAGTACGTTAACTGAATTTGGTTGTGAATTGATTGTCCGATTTGAAGTTGCAATCCATCCTTTAGTAAGCAGCCCGTTGGATCAATTCGGTTTCCATCAATCAAAATACCGTTACGGCTGGCTATTTTGCGATCGCCATCAAAAAGCCGATAATCTTTTCCTTCTTTTTTTAAAACAGCTTGCTTTCTAGAAACTACTTCCCAACCCACAGGAACATCTAAATCGGCCCATTCAAGCCCGCGTCCCAAGCGATGCTCATCTTCCTTCAGATAAAGTCGTAAAATTTGACCTTGATTATTTAATTCTAAATAAGGTTCGGGACTTACAAGCGTTGGTTTGTCAAAGCTATGAGTCATTTGGATTTTGGATTTTAACAACGGATGCGTTTATGCAGGAATTTTGGATTTATTTAGATTAAAGAATTACTAAATTAACTTGACATTAATAGATACAAAATTTTATTATTTCAAGATAGCAAAAATAGTTACATCTCAAAAAAATATTTTCCGTAGAGGCACGAGACTATAATTGTCTGATTATGAACTAATTTTGTAATAATTTATATCTATTTACTTAAAAAAAGCAGATATCGCCTATGTTAGTCAATAGGTATTTTGAAATAACACGTTTACATTATGAATATATTATGAAACATTAAGTTCTGAAACTATTTGTGAATTTCGATAATTAAATATGCAGCTATTTAACTAATATTTAAGTAAACTTAGAAAAAAGTATGTTTGCACGTGGGTTTGTGCGATTTAGATTTTTAATATTACTTACACTTTTGCTATTTGGATGCGAATCCTCGAATATACTCCCAGAAAAAGTGAATATAGGCGTAGTCAGCTATGGAGAAGAAGATATTTCACTCGATAAATACGAGCGCTTTAAAAACTACATAGCATTACAAACAAAGTCAATTGTAGAATTAGAACCAGCTTACAACGAACTACAAGCTATCGACCAAATCAGTCGCAACCGCTGGGACATTGTTTTTGCACCCCCAGGTTTAGCGGCGATCGCCATCGATCAACAACTTTACGAACCTCTATTTTCAATGGGTGAAGTCAGTAGCAGACAGCGTTCGTTACTGATAGTCCGAGACGATAGTCCAATTAAAGAAATTCCAGATTTAGCGAATAAAACTCTTGCTTTAGGTCAAATAGGTTCTGCTGCTGGCTATTATGTTCCTTTATACGATCTTTACGGTTTAACTCTGGGTGAAATCCGTTTTGCTCCCACTCCTAAAACAGCACTCCAATGGCTAGAAGAAGCTAGCGTTGATGCTATTGCTTTATCTGAAAAGAACTTTGAAGTTTATAAACGGCAATTTAGCCAAACAAAGTTTAGAATTATACATACCAGTCGTTGGATTCCGCCAGGATTAGTACTGCTATCACCAAATGTTGAACGAAATCGCGAAAAACAAATCCGGCAATTTATGAGTGAAGCTTCAGCAGATATGACAGCAGATGCAGGTTATATTCCCAGTGTCAAAGTTCCTCAATACAAGCAATTTATTCAGCTAATTAAAAAAGTTAAACCTTTAGAACTACGGGTTAAGGAAACACCTGCTGTTTTGCTACCAAAGACCTCTAGTAACACAGACAAAACTAATTAATTAACTTTTACAATTTTTAATAAATTTTTATGAAGTTTTGGCGAAATGTCTCAAATTTATATTGATAGATAATTGAGATAGTTAACAAATCCACTCAACCTTCAAAAAATCTAAACCTGAATTTAACTGAGTTTTATAAGTTCTCAATTATACTTAATTATTATTGATTGAAATCATTAAATAATTGGAAGCGAATTAAAAATAAAATTTTGTCTAAAGTCAAGAGATGGAACTTAAAAAAATGAGAAGCTGAAAATAATCTTCCTTAAAAATTTCCTTTTCTATGAAAAAAATGCGGTATGGGGAATTTATCTGCATAAAGTCGGACTTCATGACTAATAAATCAATAGATAGAGCAACTTCTAGGAGTGGAAAGTAAATGTCTGTGCCCCCTATGACCAAACCAGAAATAGCTTCCGGGACTTTAGTTGATAGCCGGTATATTATTCAAATGATGTTAGGACAAGGGGGACTTGGACGAACTTACTTAGCACATGATACCCGTCGTTTTAATGAACCTTGCGTCTTAAAAGAATTTGCTCCCTTCGGTACTGGTAACGGTGGACTAGAAAAATGTCGCGATTTGTTTAAAAGAGAAGCAAAAATTCTTCATAAATTAGAACATCCTCAAATACCACGCTTTTTAGCTTGTTTTGAAGGAGAAAGTCGGTTATTTCTAGTGCAAGAATATGTAAATGGTAAAACTTATTCAAGGTTATTACAAGAACGGCAGCACCAAGGAACAACATTTTCTGAAAATGAAGTAATATTTTGGTTGAAAAACTTATTACAAGTTTTGGAATACGTCCATCAACATCAAGTCATTCATCGAGATATTTCTCCTGATAATATAATGTTGCCTGAAAACGGAGATTTACCCGTGTTGATTGATTTTGGTGTAGGAAAACAAATAGCTCAACTCAACGAAGCTACTCAAATAAATCAAACAGAATTTGCTGGTAATATGTCTCTTGTCGGAAAAGTAGGATATGCTCCCCGAGAACAAATTAGTTTGGGTTTGTGTTCTCCAAGCAGCGATATTTACGCATTAGGAGTAACGGCTATAGTATTGCTTACTGCTAAAAGCCCAACTAACTTGATAGACCAATATTCACTCGATTGGAACTGGCGAATATATGCTAATATTAGCGATGCTTTCGCGCGGATACTCGATAGAATGTTGGCAGATACTCCTAAAGCACGATTCCAAACAACTAGAGAAGTTTTGACACAACTCGAACAGCTAGGTGAATCGCAAGCATTTTCATCATCCCCAGAGACTTTTCCAACACCTGCGACATTAGTTTATCCTAACTCTAAGCTAACTCCTACAATACCCCCCTCTGAGAACCAAATCCAACAAACAGTAGTTAACTCAATTAATAATCGGGACAACATCGATAATCAAGAACAGGTAAACCTGCTAAACCCTTCCTTTATAGAAAATTGTCATCAACAGTTAGCTTACTATATTGGTCCAATGGCAAATTTTATTATAGAAGATATACTAGCAAAAAATCCTCGTTCAACTCCCCATCAACTAGTAGAACTATTAGCAAGAGAAATTCCTGATTCTCAAATGGCGATTGAGTTTACACGGCGGATGTTTTCTTAAAATTATTTAAAATTATTAAACATCTAATTTTCATCTCTTATTTATAAAAGTTTACGAGTTAAAAAACCTAAATTATTCATTATCAGCATCTTACTATTTTTTGTTAAATTAATTGGTTATAGCCGTACCTAATATGCTAAAATCTTTGTGTAAAGTGCCTCGTTAATTACTATACAAAGATTATCGGCTTCAAAAACTAACATTATTTACTAATGTGGTCTTTTTTCCCTATTCCCTATTTTACAACTATTAAATTAGCATAAGAAGTACGGCACGATCAATTAATTTTGTTCGCCGTAATATTTCCGTAGAGTCAATTAGATATAATCTATTTGCTAATTATTCTGCTGTATTTCTATTCGTACCACCTGAATTTTTAAGTCTCTTCATAGCCATTTCTAAACTTAGTTTCATCCTTTTAAAGGCTCTGGCAAGATTACCGATTTCGTCATTAGATACCTGGTCAAAATCGACTTCCATATGTCCGGTACTAACTTCTTCAGCCACGCGGGTAATACGTTTGAGAGGAAGTATAACTTGTCTATTTAAGAATACATTTACTAAGACAATAACTGTCACAAAAATAATAGATACAATCCCAATGATTACAACAGATGATTTATTCGCTTTTTGAATGACTCTATCTGCTGGTACTGAAATGATTTGAGCGCCGATTATTTCATTTAACTTCCATCCAAATCCATGAGCGGTACCATAACGCTGTATCATACTCTTAGGTGCAACATCAACTGTGCTATGACACACCAAGCAACTTTCTTCTGTTACTGCTAACGGACGAGCAATATAGAAAATATCTCCACCAGGAAGCGAACGAAAACCGCTCAATTCGGTTTTTCCTTGATCCTTGAAACGCTCAACAATTTTGGCTTCAAAAGTGTCAGCTTTATCTCGAAGATTAGTCGGGTTTAGAGTCGCTTCTTTATAGAAAAAATCTTTATATTCTCCTTTACTTCGTAGGTTTTCAAATACTTCTCTAGCCGAATAAGCAGGTACGCTTTGGGGTAAAAAATTTGTTACCAATTGCTCTTGCAATTCTGGATTTATTTGGGTACTAGTATAATTACGAATCGAACTCATCGTTTCCATCAAAATTAAAGCTGTGTTCTCAACTTCAAGTTGAGCATTTTGCCTAAGTACGAAAGATAGAGCTAAGCCGCTGATACTAATGCCCACAAGCAAAACAAACAGCAGTAATACTGTAAATTTTTGTTTTATTTGCAAATTTCTGAGCATAAATATAAAAGGTCTTGTTTGCATATAAAAATCTCAAATTTTAAACAAAATTTTTAAGTCATGAGTAACATTAACTTCATCATAAATATAGCGCTTTGAACAATCACAAAATTTTAAAAAATGTAACATTTAGAATAGATAAAGATGCCATTTGACTCAATGAAAACCGCTGTATTAAGGTATTTCGCATAAGATGCACCCCCTTTACAGACAAGCCGATCGGCACCCTTTAGGTGAAGCCTAACAGACTACAAAATAAAAAGATAAAGGCTCGAAAGCTCATAAAGAAATTTATGAGCATTATTATGAGCATTATCTTGTTACTTCTTGAGTTTATTATCTGCGAGCGAATCAGTTTTCAGTTTTATTTAATTTCTTCTGATTCCATAATAGATAAGTGCAGCCTGCAATCAGAAGACCTAAAGAACCATTGTATTCCGGCACTTGTTTAATTATCCCTCGAATTTCGGAACTAGGATTGTTTGCGGTGTGAATATTTACAAATAGATTACCAGCAAATAAATTACCTAATTGAGTTGTTAATTTCCTGTTATCAAGTAATCCCGGATTTTCAGGAACAAAATCGTTTGCATCCCACATACCTTTAAAGGTAACTTTTCCATCACCTTGAATTATTTGTAAGTCATTATCATCGGGGGTTAATACATTAAAAACGTGTTTGCCGTCATCGAATATTTGACCATTTCTAAATTCATCACCTTCGATTACATGAAGATGGACTTTAGTGACTTTATTCCCCGAATTTTCGTCCCCTAAATTAGCTATACCTCCCATAATTTCAATTTCGTACTCCAGTGTATCTTCAGCATCATTTAAAGTAAATTTCGCATTCCCTGTAGCACTAGACTCTACATTTGGGACTAATCTTGAATTTAATGTTGTGCGAAATAAAGTAGCTGCTTGTACTGGATTAATTATTCCGAAGAAAATTGTAGCTACAGCTAATCCTAATAAATACCTGTATTGATTTTTCATCTGCTTATTCACTCCTTGTGATTTTAATTAATTTAGATAAACTTGCTTTTAACTAAAGTCAACAGCAAGTAATCAATCTAGACACTGAAACTGCAATATTCCAAAAATAAAGAAAGATCGAAAAACAAGTTATCTATTATCTTGATAACGGTGTCTTAGCTGCAAAACATTTTTGGCTTTTGAATTGTAAGTCATGTATGGTATGTGCTAATTCAATCAATAATCCGTAAATACCACAACCCTATTTATGAAAAATTTACCCTACCTTTATTTTTTCTCTTTTGAATTGCTTTTTTTCGTTAGATCCTACTTATACCCCTCTTACCAACCCCACAGAGATGATCTGATTTACTTAAACCTCATGAAATCTTCTTACCCAAACATAAAATTTATGCAAAAATGAATACCAGCAACTTTACAATTTTCACTAATGGCTTGGCAAAGGGGGCAAAGCTTATCTGGAAATCGCTACATCATTGAAAAGAAACTCGGTGAAGGTGGAATAGGTGTAACCTATCTTGCAAAAAACCAACGTAGCGAACTCCGAGTTATCAAAACGCTTCGAGAAGATATTCTTGACAATCCCGCTTGGAAACCTTATCTCAAAAAAATACAACAAGACTTTCGCGATGAAGCAGTAAGATTATCCGTATGTCTTCATCCACATATAGTTAAGATAAAAACTATTTTTGAAGAAGAAAATTTGCCTTGTATTGCGATGGAGTACATTGAAGGCGCAGATTTAAGTAAATATTTACGACGAATGGGAATATTATCTGAAACTGAAGCGCTGCAATACATTCAGCAAATTGGTGATGCATTAAAAGTGATTCATCGTCGAGGTTTGCTACATCGAGACATCAAGCCCAGCAACATTATTATCCGCCAAAATAAAACAGAAGCTGTATTAATTGACTTTGGTATAGCTAGAGAATTTATTCCTAATGAGGTGCAAAAACATACAATTTATCATACTCCCGGTTTTGCCCCACCAGAACAATACCAAATTGAAGCACCACGGGGAGAATTTATTGATGTTTATGCTTTAGCAGCCACCTTATACACTTTACTTACAGGAGTTACTCCTACAAGTGCCGAGAACAGAAATCAACACATTTTACTCAAACCACCACAAGACTTAAATCCTCATATCAGCGATCGAACAAACCAAGCAATAATGCGCGGAATGGCGTTAAATGCCGACTATCGCCCGCAATCAGTGCATGAGTGGTTGCAATTACTAGAAAAAACCATTGATGAGAAACAGAATTTTGGGATAATACCCCCAACGCAAGTTATTACACCCGCTCCGAAATCCCTGCTTCCTTATAGTTGGAAATGCGTAAATACCCTTAAAGAACATACCAGTATGGTTCATTCAGTTACCATCAGTCCCGACGGTAAAATTATTGCTAGCGGTAGCAGCGACAAAACTATCAAATTATGGGAACTTCAAAGTGGAAAACTGCTGCGTCAACTTGGGCGCTGGTTTTCCGGTCATTCAGGTATAGTTGACACCCTCGCTTTCAGCCATGATGGAGAGATTCTTGCTAGTGGTAGTTGGGATGAAACTATCAAATTATGGTCTGTAAGTACTGGTAAACAAATTAGCCATTTAAAAGGTCATAATAGCTGCGTAAATTCTCTTGCTTTTAATCCCAAAGATCAAATATTAGCAAGCAGTAGCGTTGACTCTAGAATCAAACTCTGGCAGGTAATAGACAATAAAGAAGTTAACAATTTTACAGGACATTCCGATTCAGTTTCCTCGATCGCATGGAGTCCAGATGGAGATTTTTTAGCTAGTGCCAGTGCTGACTACACAATCAAAATTTGGCAAGCGAGTACTGGTAGAGAAATTCGCACTTTGTATGGTCATTCTTTATTCGTAAATTCCCTAGCTTACAGCCGAGATGGCACAATTTTGGCTAGTGGTAGTTCTGACAATACTATTAAGCTATGGCAAGCGAGTACGGGTAGAGAAATTCGTACTTTCAAAGGTCACGATGATGCGGTTTGGACGGTGACACTCAGTCCAGATAAAGAATTTTTAGTTAGCGGTAGTTGGGACAATACAATCAAAATTTGGCAAATAATTACGGGTAATGAAATCTGTACTTTGAGAGATCATTCTAATTATGTTCGGTCAATCGCCATAAGTCCCAACGGGCAGACTTTAGTTAGCGGTAGCGATGACGGCACTATTAAAATTTGGCAACAGCAGTAGTTAGGAAGAGATGGGGAGAGAGGTAATTGGTAATTGGTAATTGGTAATCTTTCTTAACTCCTAACTCCTAACTCCTGACTGTTCACTATTCACTGTTCACTGATAACTGTCTCTCCAGATAGACATCCAATTGACTAAAAATTGCAAGAATGAATGACGAAACCGTTAAATTTCAACAGTTAGTCTTATGGATTTTCGTATTTTCGATATATTGTGGATTTTTCTACTGCTTTCTTCCATACAACCGATTTGGCAGAAGCGTAAAATGGAGTATCGTCGTTTCCGCAGTATTGATGAGTTTCAGCAAAACCGTAAAAGTCGCACAATTCTACTGATTCATCGTCAAGAGTCTATAAGTTTTTTAGGCGTACCAATTTCGCGTTACATCACCATCGAAGATTCTGAAAAAATTCTCCGAGCAATTCGTTTAACCCCATCAGATGTTCCTATCGATCTAATATTGCACACTCCCGGTGGTTTGGTTTTAGCGACCGAACAAATTGCCAGAGCTTTAATTCGCCATCAAGCCAAAGTAACAGTTTTTGTACCGCATTATGCGATGAGTGGCGGTACGATGCTTGCTCTGGCAGCCGATGAAATCGTCATGGATGAAAATGCGGTTCTTGGCCCTGTCGATCCCCAGCTTGGTAATTATCCTGCTGCGAGTATCATCAAAGTTGTTGAAGATAAACCCATCGGCGAAGTTGACGACCAAACCTTGATTATGGCTGACTTGTCGCGCAAAGCTATGAATCAAGTACAGCGTTTCGTCAGAACTTTACTTCAAGACTGCATCCCCAAAGAAAAAGTTAAACCAGAAAATATCGAAAAAATTATCCAAGCTTTAACAACCGGACAAGTTACCCACGATTACCCAATAACCGTAGAAGAAGCCACGGAAATGGGGCTGCCCGTCACTGCCGGACTGCCCCGAATAGTCTACGACCTGATGGAGCTATACCCGCAACCGCAAGGTGGAAGACCTTCAGTGCAGTACATCCCAATGCCTTATGATGACCGTCGTCCGCTCCTTCCGGTTCCCAAGGGTAGACCAATGGAAGAGCCGAACGGTTAGAAAGATGGGGGATGGGGGATAGGGAGACAAGGGGACAAGGGGAAGATGCACCAAACTAACTCCTAACTCCTAACTCCTAACTCCTAACTCTCAATCCAAAATCCTAGTTGGGTGTTTCCGTAGGAGTCGGAGTTGGTGTTACCTCTTCTTCGTCTTCAGGTGATTCGGTAGGTATTGGGGTTGGTTCTGGCATTACAGGTGTTGGGGTAACTTCTGGTGTCGCTGTTGGTGATGGTGTTGGTTCTGGAATTGGTGTTACTTCTGGAATTGGCGTTACTTCAGGTGTCGCCGTAGGTATTGGTGTTGGTTCTGGTATTACAGGTGTTGGGGTGACTTCAGGTGTCGCCGTAGGTGATGGTGTTGGTTCTGGAGTCGCTGTTGGTGTTGGCGTTGGAAGTTCGGGATTTTCCTTCGCTTGCTGATTAAGTCTTTGCCGCAAAGCTAAATCAGCGATTCCACTTTGTTCGACTTCTAGCTGTTCCTGATATTTCTTAACTACTTCTTGCGTTCTTAGTCCGTAAAACTGATTGATGGTTAACTTGGGATCGGGATTCGCGACTAAGTTCAAGTTGTACTTAAGACTTTTGACAATTTCGGCAGCCAAATCTTGAGTGTTTGGCCCTGCTATACCATCAATTCCTATCTTGTATCCTCGCTGAAATTCGCGAATTGCTTTTCTGGTTTGAGCATCTGTCAGAGGGTCTTCGGAGACTTGGACGTTATACCCCAATCCGTATAAGACGGAACGAAATTCTCGTGGAGTATAATTGCGCTGACGAGCAGCTAAAACCGTACTTGAAACTGCGGCACCGCTTACAATGAGGCAGGCAACCGCTACGCTAATGTTCTTATTACTAAACTCACACCACATGATTAAAACTCCGAGTTATTAAAATCGGCAGTATTTTTAAGCCGTACAGCTGCATTCTAAGTTTATTTAAGCTATTTTTATCAATTTTTTTCATCAATCTGAACTTTCTGTAATTATTTTAAATAAGTAACAATAAATTGTTTTGTCATCTTCCTATAGATGTATCTTGAAAAGCTTGTATAAATAGTTAAATAATTTTGGATTAAGTAAATATCTTCAGTGATACAAATTACACTTAAATCAATTTATTTTAACTTGTAATAAACATTCTCGATTCACCGAAAGTGATGAAATCTAATACGTTACATCTAATAAAATATATGTAGTAATACTGAAAAAAAATGGAAAAGACAAAAATTATAAAAAAGCGAAATCTTTGGTTTGAAAGAGTAATGGCGCTTATGGCTACGGTAAATTTAGGATTAGTATTATTTAATTTAACTTACGTTGGATGGCGTGATTTTTATTTACGTAATTTGCCTCAAATCCAAGAAATATATGACCCTATTAAAGGAATTGAGCCTCATCGAGAAACTGAAAATTATTTAAGAACCGTAGAAAAACTAGAGCAGCAAATAAGCGTAACAGGAATTAAATCGGTAAAATCAGCAGCAAAGTTGAAAGAAGTACGCGATTTAAGCCTAGAAATGATAGATGATAATCCATTTGCCGGAGCTTCAAAAAGCGGTACCTTGGAAAAAATCAAAAATCGGATGCGCGATCGCCTACAGAATGAATCTTCAAAAGGCGCTTTTTCTACTTTCTGGAGTCAAGAATATTTATTAAAAGAAGGTTTAGATAAAGAACTGGACTTTTTTAATAATCAAATTAAACCCTTAATCGCGACTAACTATTATCGAAGTATCGGTGAAAATGGGGAATTTATAGATAAATTTTGGATAATTGACTTACCATTTGTAATTTTATTTTTACTTGAATTATTAGCGCGTAGTTTTTATATAAAACGCCGTCACGCTGGATTTAGTTGGTTAGATTGTATTTTTTGGCGTTGGTACGATGTATTTTTAATATTACCTTTTTGGCGTTCGCTACGAATCATACCTGTGTTAGTTCGTTTAGATAAAGCCAAGTTATTAAATTTACAAGGATTGAAACAGCAAACACAAAAAGGCATTGTAGCGAATTTTGCTGAAGAAATAACGCAAATTGTAGTTATACGGGTGATAAATCAAACTCAAAATTCAATTAAACGAGGAAACTTAACTCGCTGGCTGCAACAAAGTCAAACATTACGTCCTTATGTAGATATCAATAACGTTGATGAAATAGAAGCCTTGGCCTCCATTTTTGTACAAACAATTATTCGTGAAGTACTACCAAAAATTCAACCGCAAATAATTGCTCTTTTGCGACACAATATAGATAGCGCATTTAACCAGTCTCCCATCTATCGCAATTTCGGTAATCTACCCGGACTTGGACAAATGCAAAGCCAGTTAAGCCAACAATTGGCAACTCAAATTGCCACAAATCTCTACAATGCTTTAGTATCGGCAACAGAAGACCCAGTTTCTGCTAAACTTTCAAGTGATTTAGTAAAACGCTTCTCTAAATCTTTGAGTTCGGAAATTCAAAAAAAGCAAGTACTTTCAGAAATTCAGAGCTTGTTAATCGACTTCTTAGAAGAAATTAAAATTAATTACGTTCAACAGCTTTCCGAAGAAGACATAGAGCAAATTCTCGAACAAACTAGAAATCTACATTCAGGAGTGTCTGTTCCCTTGTTAGCAGATACAAATGTAATCAGGAAGTCTTCCGGAATAAAAAGTTAAGAGTAAGGAGTGAGGAGTTGTGAATTGATAATTGATAATTGCTTATTATTCTCCGTTCCCTATTCCCCGTTCTCCCTTCCCCATTCCCTATATTTTCCAGGAAATTTATTAAACTTAAAATTAGCTCAGATTATAAGTAATTGTACATTTTTTGCTGCAAGCATTTTGAAAAAATGCGCTAAACTCAGATTAAGGACGAACTTTCTTACGGTTCGTTGTAAGACTTCTTGGAAGATATACTTATCGCAGGGAGTGGGTTATAGCCCACTTTTTTTGTTGGAATTGCCACATGACTCATCCTTTAGTTCCCCAAATCCTTAATTTAGCGACACCAGTAGCAGAAGACCTTGAACTAGAGGTCGTGAAAGTGGTTTTTCATACTAATCAAAGCCCACCAATATTGCGAGTAGACATCCGTAATCCTATAACCGATACTAGTTTGAATGATTGCGAGCGTATGAGCCGTAATTTAGAAGCAAGCTTGGATGCAGCGTCAGTTATTCCGGATGCTTATGTATTGGAAGTGTCTAGTCCCGGTATTTCCCAACAATTGCAGACTGACCGGGAATACCTAACTTTCAAAGGGTTCCCGATTAAGGTTTACACTTCTTCACCTCATCAAGGACAGTCTGAGTTGAATGGTAAACTGGTTCGCCGGGATGAAAAAAGCGTTTACTTAAATAAAAAGGGTCGTGTAATCGAAATTCCCCGTTCAAACATCACGAGCGTGCTATTAGACGAAGAACGCGATTAAATAGGGAGACTAATTTTAATTAGGACTGCTTTTTACGCCCTTGTGAAGAAGAGCGGTTTTTTGCTAAGGAAGCCTTCGTATTAATGGTTAACTTTGATTGTTAAACTAACCTTCCAATTGACCGTTACTTTCTAGCAATTAGCCGTATGGTTTCGCACACCGTTTATTTTTCGTCTTTAAATAGAATGTTATCTATTGTGATTTTTTTTAGGAGATAGCTTATGTCAATGCTTAAATTACTTGGATTAAAAGAACTGATTGAAAGTATAAGTCGAGAGCGAAATTTACCGCGTCTCTCAGTGCAATCGGCAATTAGAGAAGCACTACTTAAAGGTTACGAACGTTATCGTCGCGCTCAAAATTTAGACCGCAAGCAATTTGATGAAGATTATTTTGAAAATTTTGAAGTAGAACTTGATATTGAAGACGAAGGATTTCGCGTTGTTTCGACTAAAACTATAGTTGAAGAAGTCACAAATTCCGACCATCAAATTGCGCTTAAAGACGTTATAAAAGAAGTAGAAGAATTTGGCGATGATGCAGCGCAACTAGTGGGACAAGAAGTAGTTGTAGATGTAACCCCCGACAAAAAAGAATTTGGTCGCATGGCAGCCATGCAAACCAAGCAAGTGCTATCGCAGAAACTACGCGATCAGCAGCGACAATTAATTCAGGAAGAGTTCCAAGATTTAGAAGCAACAGTACTGCAAGCAAGAGTACTGCGCTTTGAAAGACAATCGGTAATTATGGCCGTGAACAGCGGTTTTGGTCAGCCGGAAGTAGAAGCGGAATTACCCAAACGCGAACAGTTACCTAACGACAATTACCGTATTGGTGCAACTTTCCGAATCTATTTGAAAAAAGTCTCGCGGGGTCAACAGCGAGGGCCGCAATTGCTAGTTTCTAGGGCTGATGCCGGTTTAGTTGTGTACCTGTTTGCCAACGAAGTACCGGAAATCGAAGATGAAGTTGTACGAATTGTAGCCGTTGCTCGCGAAGCCAATCCTCCATCTTCTTACGTTGGACCAAGAACAAAAATAGCCGTAGATACCTTAGACAGAGATGTAGACCCAGTTGGTGCTTGTATTGGAGCGCGAGGTTCTAGAATTCAAGTAGTAGTAAATGAATTGCGCGGTGAAAAAATTGACGTGATTCGTTGGTCCCCAGATCCAGCAACTTATATTGCCAACGCTTTGAGTCCGGCGCGAGTAGATGATGTTCGTCTTATGGACCCAGAAACCAGACAAACTCACGTACTTGTAGCTGAAGACCAATTAAGTTTAGCAATTGGTAAAGAAGGACAAAACGTTCGTTTAGCTGCTAGACTTACAGGTTGGAAAATAGATATCAAAGACAAAGCCAAGTATGATTTTGAAGCAGAAGATACAAAATTCGCCGCAGCAAGGGCGCAGCACGCAGTTGAACTTAACGAACTAGAAGAACGTGAAGAATTAGAACAACTTGAAAAATTAGAACAACTTGAAGCCGAGAGACTGCAATCCGACAAGTTAAATGCTCAGAATCAACAAGTTAATTCTGAATTACCATTAACTTCATATGAGGAAATCCAAGAAGAATTTGAGTCCGAGAATCAAACAATTTATTAGTAGTAATTTACGAGGTAATAGTTGAAAGGTAAGATAGTTAATTAAAAGTTAGTTAAAATGAAACCAAATTGGAGGCGTTGCATCAGTTGCCGAAAAGTCAGTTTAAAACATGAGTTTTGGCGGATTGTCCGCGTCTTTCCTTCAGGAAAGGTACAATTAGATCGGGGTATGGGGCGTTCAGCCTATATTTGTCCGAGCGCGAGTTGCCTTAGTGTTGCTCAAAAAAAAAATAAGCTAGGACGGGCATTACGTGCATCAGTGCCAGAAACACTGTATAAGACATTGTGGCAGCGATTATCTCCCCTCGATACCTGACAATAACTTTTTCCTAACTCATTCTTTAGATAGGGGGTACTTTCGGCAAAAAAGCGATTACAGTCGAGGAATCATATCCGGCTTTAATGGTTAATTAAATTATCTTTTAGTAAAGGTCGTGTTTTACCTGGCATTATAAATGAGTATTGACACATGGCTCTTTTTAGCTAGGAGGGCACTTGCCTTCACTTAGTCATTGTAGGCGGATCGTGTGTTAAACCCAACAAAAACACTAAACTCAAAACAAAAAATTAAATATTGGCACAGAAGAACGCCAATTACTGCTCATTTGAGCGTTAATCAATATGGCGCTCTGCTTGGAAATGCCAGCTTTCCAACGGTAACATCTCTCTTTCCTTTCGAGCGGAGGAACCTTTTCAAATTGAAAATGGCAACCATTACACAGTAAACAAAGGATGGAGATGTCGCAAAAGCTGGCAACCATCCGTTAAAACTGTAAATTATAGGGGAAGAGTGGATGAACAACGGCAAAGTCAGAATTTACGAATTATCAAAGGAATTGAATTTGGAAAATAAAGAGCTATTAGCAATTTGCGATCAGCTCAATATCGCGGTCAAAAGTCATAGCAGCACGATTACAGAATCAGATGCAGAACGTATTCGCTCGCAAGCAGAAAAAGTGACCGCTTTGGGGTTATCCAAACATGGTACAAATAATAAGGGTTCTGGCAATGGTGCTTCTGCACCCAACAAACCACAAATATTGGAAATTCGTAGCAAACCAAAGCCATCGAAGAATTCCAATAGCGCTGACTCTACTTCTAAGCCACCGCAAAATGATTTAAAAAATCAACACAGTGCATCTGCCTCGGTTGTGCTTTCCCAATCAAATAATTCTTCAGTCTCGCCGATGGAACCAGTGACACCAACTGTACCTGTCTCCCCAGATAACTCTGTATCCGTTGCAAATACGGATAATTCAGCATACACCCCCTCTTCAGAATCAAATAAAACAGCTTTGAGCAAACAAGAAAAACTAGTTTCACCCAAATCCAAGCCGGAAAGACCAAACTCACCCGAACTAACTGCGCCGCCAACTAGACCTGCGGCAGCAAACCCAAATTCCGGTTTAGATAATCGCGCTGTCGAAAAACCAGTTCTCAAGCGCGATCGCACTCAATCAAAACCGCAAGGTCGTAAGCCGACTGCGGATAAAGTCGAACAATCAAACGTCGAAGAATCAAACGTACCGGCAGTGTCAGCAGACGCACCAGTTAAAACGGCGCGTCCGACAACGGCTGCACCAGTATCGAAAACAGAAAAACCACAAAAGCCCAAGAAAGTTTTACCTGGTGGAAGTCCTTCAGATGTTGGACGGCCGAGGAAGCAAGCACGTCAAGATTCATCAGCGCCTCCGAGCGTATCAACACCACTTAGATCGCCTTCCCGACCGGCGAAACCGGCAGCTATAAGTGAGTCAACTGATGTTGATGATAATCAAGATGATGATGTTGTTGATGAAGTAGTTGAACTCAAGCGTCCAACTCCACCTCGCTTACCTAGAGGTCAGAAAAAGCGCTCCAAGCAAGAGGAGGCTATTGACGAAGCCAAAGAAGCAGCAAAAGCTGCTAAGGCTCCGAAAAACAAGCGTCTGAAGCCAATGGCGGCTGAAGATGATTTTGAGGTAGACCTACTTGACGAAGACGAAGCAGCAGATACTATCGCTTCAGCAGTTAGTAATGCTATAGTTCGTCCTCCCAAGCCAAAAAGTTCCAAACCAACAGCAGCACCAACACCTGCTGCACCTAGCAAAATCAAAAAATCCGGTTCTCGCGACCAAAATCGTCGGCGCGGTGGTGGCGGCGGCAACAATAATAATGCAGAAACAGAAGCGAAACGTCAGCGCCCTGAATTCATCACCGTTAGCGGCCCAATGACCGTACAAGAATTGGCAGATGGTTTGGCAATGCCAGATACGGAAATTGTTAAAATCTTGTTCATGAAGGGTATTGCAGTTAGTATTACCCAAAGTCTTGATACTTCCACAGTCATCAATGTAGCTGAAGAATTAGAAGTATTAGTAGATACTCCAGAGCCGAAAGCAGAAGCCCGTAAAGTTACGGAAATGCTTGACTTGGAGGATATGGATCATCTGCTCCATCGTCCGCCTGTAGTAACAATTATGGGTCACGTAGACCACGGTAAAACAACCCTACTCGACTCGATTCGCAAAAGTAAGGTTGCTTCCGGAGAAGCAGGAGGTATTACCCAGCACATCGGCGCTTACCATGTAGATATAGAACATGATGGTAAAGAGCAGCAGATTGTCTTCTTAGATACTCCCGGTCACGAAGCCTTTACAGCAATGCGGGCAAGGGGAGCGCGGGTAACTGACATTGCCATATTGGTAGTGGCAGCAGATGACGGCGTTCGTCCTCAGACAATTGAAGCAATCAAGCACGCTCAAGCTGCGGAAGTGCCGATTATTGTCGCAATCAACAAAATTGATAAAGAAGCCGCACAGCCAGATAGAGTTAAGCAAGAGTTAACTCAGTATGGTTTGACAGCAGAAGAATGGGGTGGCGACACAATCATGGTTCCCGTCAGCGCCATTAATGGGGAAAACCTAGATACGCTTTTAGAGATGATTGTGCTGGTTTCCGAAGTTGAAGACCTCCAAGCCAACCCAGCGCGTTCGGCGAAAGGAACCGTCATCGAAGCTCATTTGGATAAAGCAAAAGGCGCGGTTGCAACCTTGTTGATTCAGAACGGTACCTTACACGTAGGAGATATCCTCGTAGCTGGTTCCGTCTTCGGAAAAGTTAGAGCAATGGTTGATGATAGAAGCCAACGGGTAGACATTGCGAGTCCTTCCTTTGCTGTAGAAGTATTGGGCTTAAATGACGTACCGTTCGCAGGAGATGATTTTGAAGTCTTCAAGAATGAGAAAGAAGCACGGTTACTTGCCAACGAACGAGCCGAAGTAATACGTCAATCCCGCTTGATGCAGGGAGGGCGCGTAACTTTGACAAGTATTTCAGCACAAGCACAAGAAGGCGAGTTAAAAGAACTCAACTTAATCCTGAAAGGAGACGTGCAGGGTTCTGTGGAAGCTATTTTGGGTTCGCTCAAACAAATTCCGCAAAACGAAATACATATTCGGATGTTGCTATCTGCTCCGGGAGAAATTACCCAGACAGATATTGACCTTGCAGCAGCTAGTGGTGCCGTAATTATCGGCTTCAATACCACATTTGCTAGTGGTGCAAGACAAGCAGCAGACGAAGCTGGTGTAGATGTACGAGAATACAACATCATTTACAAACTCTTAGAAGACATCCAAGATGCATTGGAAGGTTTGCTGGAGCCAGAATTAGTCGAAGAACATTTAGGACAAGCAGAAGTACGTGCAGTCTTCAAAGTGGGCGGCGGCGCTGTTGCCGGTTGCTACATTCAATCTGGCAAGTTGCTTCGTAACTGTAAAGTGAGAGTACGTCGCGGTAACAACACAGTATTTGAAGGTGCCCTTGATTCGCTCAAGCGGATGAAAGAAGACGTGCGCGAAGTCAATTCCGGTTATGAATGTGGTATCGGCGTTGATAAATTCAATAGTTGGGAAGATGGTGATGTGATTGAAGGTTATCAAATGGTGACTAAACGTCGCACTCTTGCAATGGCAAGATAGTGAGTAGACAACGGTGTCATAGTCGAGCTAGGCAACTTAGGTATTTATTACCCCTAGTTGCCTTAGCCTATAACAGTCCATACGCCAATATAAAATTACCCAAATTAAAATATGTAGAGATTTTAGACTTTGCTTTGATCTCTACATATTTTTTATTAGGGAGTAGGAGCAGGGGAAAAGACCGTAAAATTTATGAAAAAAATATTTGTTTTAGTAACAAGGACAACAGAAATGTCCGTAAGCGAAGCACTACTTTGAAAAAGTATGGAATAAAACCTTAATCTAATTACTGCCTAATTCTCTTGTAGCGCGGGTAAACTAAACTTTAAAATATTAAGATAATAAATCTGTAAATTGGCATTAATAGACGGTATAGCTCCTTATATTGAAGTATAGTTCAGAACACAAGCAATTTAATCAAAATAAATCACAATATATTCTGCACAAATTAAAAAAGTTAAATAGAGGATTGAATAATCATGACTAGTTTTACAGTCAAAAGTGATGGCAATTTAAAAGGCGATACAGAGATTTGGAATAATTTGAAGCAGGCGATCGCGATTAGTTCGGGTTTTCAACGCTGGCAAATGGAACGAATGCAATCTGACGAAGATTTTGGACAAATAATCTTAGACGAGCAAGTACAGCGATATTTAAGAGAAACTTTAGAAACCCTAGCTTATTAATCAGTGAACAGTGAACAATGAACAATAAATAACCAGTACAAGCCCTTAGAAAGAGGGCAATTTTTTTGCTGATAATTGATAACTGATAACTGTTAATTGCTAACTGATTCAAGTTTCTTCTTCTAACGTAGAAAACAAATTTGGATCTAAATAATTTATCCGTGAAAGGGGACTTAAGGCTGCAAGAACTTGAGCGCCGTAGCTGCGGTAAATTGCCCGACTATCAAGCAAAGCCACTACGCTGCTTGAATCTCTGGCTGGGGCTACCGCTCGCTGTAGCTCATTTAATGCTGTAGGTAACAAATATAAGCGGAACCAATCTTGATGGGAATGCTTGTAATAAGCAACTCTACCAGCCACCAATGGATCTTCTAAAGACGGTAGGGGTAAAGTTGAAATAATTAACATTTGCGGCGATGGTAAAACTCTTTGATTTTCGCGCCAAAATTCCCAACCGCAAACTAAAATACCATTTTCATCCAAACAAGTTTTATCTACCTGTACCCGCGAACCAAATTCAGAAGCCAAAATTGCTCCTAATTGAGCTTTCAAGGGTACATCTCCTACTAAAATTACGGTTAAGCCAGGTGATGTTGCACTCAAACATACCATCTGACGAACTTGATCAATAAAGACGGGTTTAAATTCTGGGGTATTGGGTAAGGGTAATTTATTAGGTATGTAAAGTTGAATGGCTTGGGTTTGATTATCCGAAGAGAATTTTAGACAAGTCAAATCGCCCAATCCCAAACGCTGACGAAATAATGTAGCTTCAGTATCTGGTTCTAAAGCAGAACCAATTAACACTACGGGTTGTCGCTGCCAAATCGGCGAGAGAATTGATGCTAATTCAATCGGGGCGCAATGTAGGGAAAATAAACCTTGACGGCGATTAATAGTAGCCCAAAGTAAAGGAGGAGAAGGCGAAGATTTGTTAGGGGAAAAAGTTTCATGTCTGGTTCTAAATAATTGCCAAAACTTCTTCCAAGATTCAGGAAGGCTATTTAACTCTAAACTTGAATAAGTCCGGCATAAAATTTCTTCTTCAGGTTCCGATATTAAGTAACATTCGTAAGGATTTGCGGGATGTTGAAAGATTTCGCGCGTCAACTGCACCCTCATAGTGCGAATTTCTTCGGCAAACGAAGGGCAAGCCAACATTAACTGTTCCCAATCGTAGGATTCAATACTGACAGTTAACTGTTTGCGTATCCAATCTTCTAAATCATCCACACCGTCAATAATTGTGGGAATATTGGCAGGAAAATTATTATTAGAACTCAACTGTGCTTCCAACCAAGCTTGGGGAGACACCATGAGAATTCCCTTGAAATCATCAGAGGGGAAAATATCGGCAACTATTATAGGTTTATTGACTTTTAACCACTTTTGTAGTCTGGGAATTTCCACCTGTAACAAACGCTGCTGTACTGCTCGATTTGCCACAATAATTACAGCCCCGTGCCACATCAAAGCCGAAGCCACAAAACTAGTACGATACTGCCCTTGATAACCACAAGCCGCTCCCACTTGAATTAAGGCGCTACGTCCCACCCTCAAGGCTCGTGCTACCAACCGCGCCATCGTCAAATGATGCGGCCAAGAAGGAAAACCTGCCTGCGATCGCAGGAAGTTATGTAGTGATAAATGAACTTCAGCTTCAATCACGCGCTTTAAATCCCATACATAGTAAAGTAAGTTTTTAGCTTTTAGTTTTTAGTTAAATATGAAAGTTAATTGTTTAACTCCAGAATTTTAAACAGTTCTCCTACAACAGTTCTTATCTATATTTATATTATTTTGCTAGTTTTAGGGCGGCACATAGTACCGAATTGTTACACTACAGACGATTAAACATTTTTTATATGTAACGTAGTTCGGTACAGAAGCAGCCAGAACCCGAATTACGCTTTTACTCTATCCCTTATTGCTAATAAATAGCTAATTACTCTTGCAATTATGCCAACTTATAAAGGAATTTCAGCCGAAGCTTTTAGACATCCCTTAGATCGTCAAGCCGAAGAATCTTTAAGAGGTTTACCAGGGTTTGATTTTCTTGCCCGTAAATTTGTAGAATTTGTCTACGAACGTCCGCAATTAGTTTATCTAATGGGTAACACCATTGAAGTCGGACCGCGACAATATTCAACTATTTACCAGATATTTCGGGAATGCGTGCGAGATTTGGATATTTATCCAGAACCCAAACTGTTTGTCGAGCAAAATCCCGTTGCAAATAGTTATGCTTTGGGACAGGAGCATCCTTACATCGTCATCAACACGGGAATTTTGGATTTACTCAACGAAGCCGAAATTAGGTCTGTGCTAGCCCACGAGTTAGGACATATTAAGTGCGGTCATACTATTTTAATTCAAATGGCGATGTGGGCGATGAATGCCGCCTCTATTGTCGGGGAACTAACTTTTGGGATTGGTAACATAGTTAGCAGCGGTTTGATTTTTGCTTTTTTTGAATGGCGACGCAAAGCCGAGTTAACAGCAGATAGAGCCGCATTATTGGTTACAGATGACTTAACAACAGTTATGTCTTCAATGATGAAAATTTCTGGCGGTAGTAATAAATATGCCAATGAATGTAGTTTACAGGAATTTATTCGTCAGTCGGAAAATTATCAAGCACTTGACGAAGATGGACTCAATCAAGTGTATAAATTTTTAATGTATAACGGCGCTCAAGGGGTAATGCTCAGTCATCCTTTTGCAGTTGAAAGAGTAGATTTTCTAAGAAAATGGGCTGTATCTCAAGAATATGCAGAAATTAAAAGAGGAAATTATCGCAAAGAAGCCTCGGAGGGTGCAGTTGAAGTCAAACCTGAAGCTAATCAAAACGAAGAAATTGATAAATTGCGGCGACAAATAGAAGAATTACAGCAAGAAATTAATCAAATTAAACGCGATTGATCGAGGGGAAATAAAAAATACTACACAAGCAAAACCCACGGAGGTGGGTTTAATTGAAAAAACTTATCCCGACTATTCTCAATGTACAATGCGGGCAGAGAACTATAATAAAACCTTGCCCTCAGAAAGTTCGTAAACCATGTCGGAAGAAGATATCCGTGCCACGAGGCTAGAAAAAGTAAAGCAGCTACGAGAGCAGGGGATGAATCCTTATGCTTATAGCTGGGAAGTAACTCATCACGCGGGTGAATTACAAGAGAAATTCGCCGATATCGCTAACGGTGAAGAAGTTGATTTTGAAGTGGCGATCGCCGGAAGAATAATGACACGTCGTGTCATGGGTAAGCTGGCGTTTTTTACTTTGCAGGATGAAACTGGCACTATTCAGCTTTATTTGGAGAAGAAGCGCATTTCTGAAAGTATGGCGGATATGGATGCCGATGCTTTCAAAAATCTCAAACAGCTTACGGATATGGGCGATATTCTGGGAGCAAAGGGAACTATAAAACGGACTGAAAAGGGCGAATTATCGGTTTACGTTAAACAATATACTGTCCTGACTAAATCCCTGTTGCCTTTACCCGACAAATGGCATGGGTTAACTGATATCACCAAACGTTATCGTCAGCGTTATGTGGATTTGATTGTTAACCCAGAAGTGCGACAAACTTTTCGCCGTCGCGCTTTGATTACTGCTGGGATTCGCCGCTATTTAGACGAGCGGGGATTTATTGAAATTGAAACTCCGGTAATGCAAGGTGAAGCTGGTGGTGCGGATGCACGTCCGTTTATCACTTATCACAATACGCTGGAAATGCAGCTGTATTTACGCATTGCTACCGAACTTCATTTAAAGCGGTTAATTGTTGGTGGGTTTGAAAAAGTTTTTGAATTAGGAAGAATTTTCCGCAACGAGGGCATTTCAACCCGTCACAATCCGGAATTTACTACCATTGAGCTTTACCAAGCTTATGCCGATTACAACGATATGATGGATTTAACGGAAGGTATTATTACTACCGTTGGGCAAGAAGTTATCGGCACGCTGAAAATTAATTACCAAGGAACTGAAGTCGATTTGACTCCCCCTTGGCGAAGAGTCACCATGCACGAGTTGGTGAAAGAATATTCAGGTGTAGATTTTAATTCTTTACAAAATTTAGCAGAAGCCAAAGCTGCCTGTAAAAATGCTGGGATTGAAAGTATAGATGATTGCCCTTCCTTGGGTAAACTTCTTAATGAAGCCTTTGAACAAAAAGTGGAAGAAAATCTCATTCAGCCTACATTCGTAACTGATTTCCCCGTTGAAATTTCGCCTTTAGCAAAACCCCATCGTTCTAAACCCGGTTTGGTGGAACGATTTGAATTATATATGGTAGGAAGAGAAACTGCTAATAGCTTCTCCGAGCTTACAGATCCTATCGACCAACGTCAACGCTTAGAAGAGCAAGCTGCGAGGAAAGCAGCTGGCGATTTAGAAGCCCAAGGTGTGGATGAAGACTTCCTCACCGCATTAGAATACGGGATGCCTCCTACAGGTGGATTGGGTATTGGTATCGATCGATTGGTGATGCTATTAACTGATGCGGCAAGTATTCGCGACGTTATCGCCTTTCCCCTACTCAAACCAGAAAATACTACCGAAAAAATCGAGGAGCAGTCTTAGTAATTACACTTTCAGGTGCGTTATGTAGTTGCTTAACGCACCCTTTTTAATTTATATATATAGTGTGTAATCAAAATCTAAATCAATCTAAATTTTAAGTTAGGATGCGAGGGATACCATTTTTTGCAAGCGAAAGATATCAAAAATAGGTTAAAATATCTTAGAAGGGAAGCATCTATAGTAGACCCAAATTTAGCAAGAAGATTAGATGAGATAAACCGTTGGGTAAAAGATTTAAAACCTGGTTCGTTAACTGCAAAGAAATTTGTAATTTTATTTTTAGAACAAGTAATTAGAGATGCTGAAGTTTGGCTTAAAGTTAAATCTTTACCAACCTATGAAGAACAGCAGATGGCTTTTGATGCTCTTAAACCAAGTTTGAAATTTTGGTACAGCTATTTGTTTCCTAAATGGTTGAGCGAAAATGACTCTAAATTTTACATTTGGAGACAAAAATTAATGTCTGGCGAATTTTCCGCAGATGATGCCGATTTAATTACATCCGTTATTGATAATATTCAACGTCGTGGAGGCACTGTCGTAAAAAGATATATTGCCGACTTTTCAATGGCTACCGATATTATTGTAAGCAGTAAATACGATACACCTCTTTGCGTTCAACTTACTAGCTTAAGTGAAGAATTTTTTCAAGATAAATTTAACAATTGGGAATCCACACTACGTTTTTGGAAGATAGATAAAGGATTGCTATTAAGCTACAATCCCGGTATAACCGATTTTGTAGACCGAATAGTTAACGTGACGCTTTACAACAGCAATAATCTAGAAACAGGTATTTATTTAACTTTTAGTTTTTAGTTTTTGATTATTAGCTAATTAAAGCATCGGTAATATCTCTTAATAATTCGAGTCATAATGGTAAAAGAAATGTCAATAGACACTAAAAAGAGATTAGATAAGTTTATAGAATCAGTAGAAGCGGCTCAAAAATTACAAAATGACATAGTTAGATACGGACTCGAAGCAGCTTATTTATATGCTGAAGATGTAGATGGAGATTGGTTAGAAAAGTGGGATGAAGATGAGAATACGCAAACCAATTTTGTCGAATCGGTAACAACTTTTTTAGAAAGTGATAATTGGGTAGCTGTAAGTGTAAGAAAGCAGTTGCAAGGTAAATCGCTCTGTGAAATTGCGGCTCAATTGGAAGACTGTCTGAGACTTTCTGAATTGCAAAGTCGAGTATTTGCGATCAAAACCGTATTAGTTGAAAGTGCGAGTTTTGCAAAAATTAACTGTAGTTTTAGCGATGACAGCGATACAGTTGATTTATTAGATTTAGCCGAACAATTGGTAGAGAGATTGGAAAGAATTTTTGATCGGGAATAGGGAATAGGGAACGGGGAACAGGAGTAGAGTGGGAGATGGGGAGAGAAGGGGACAAGGAGAAATTAAACCTTTAACCTTTAACTTTTAACCTTAGTTACTCCTAACTCCCAACTCCCTTTATTAATTTGCGACTTCTGCCATTTCAACAACTCTGCCGTCGTAATCTTTCACCAAAAAATTCAGTGGCTTGCGATTGCGAATTTTAAATTTTAAACCTCGTGTTTCAACTCGCAGTAATACCATTTCTAGACAATCACGATCAAAGCATACGTGACGCTGTTGATTTTTGGTGCCCAAACTAGCTCCAGTGATTACGTGTAGCTGAGTATTTTTCTTAAGTTGATACCAAAGTCCTTCAGTAGCATTTGACATCCTGCTTGGATAGCTAGGGCTGCTACCTAAATACATCGGATCGATTCCCGTTGCGCCGATTGTTTGTTCGTAATTGTAATAATAGTGCAAAGGTACTTCCGCTGCGGGTAAGTCTAACAGCCCTTCATATAAATCTCGGGCTACCTCTAAATCAGAAACCATAATAGTATGTACTTTTGGAGCGCTGGAGAGAAACATCCACATCGCTCCAGCATAAGCTGCTAGGAGCATCACCATTATGCCTTGCGTGGAAAACAAGCTATCCAACGGCAGAAAAGAACCTAAAATATTCGGAGTAAAAACGTAAGCGATCGCGTCAACTAGTGTAACCATGAACAAATTAGTAAATATATAAGAATTGAATCTATTTTGGATTTTAACAACGGATGTTTTTTGTGCAGGGATTGTTAATGCAGGGAATTCAATGCGCTCCGGCATTATCTTCGTTAATCAAGAGTAGAAATTTATTCTAAAATCCTGGACACTTACTTTATGAGAGAACTCCTGCACCGCAGTATCCTTAGAATCTAAGCAGAGTTAATGAAAGCTGTAAAAATAACAATATTTTACTACTTCTTACTTCCTACTTCCTACTTTGTGCTTTCTGCTTTCTAGCTTTACCCAGCAATGAAGGGGTTGTTCGAGTAGCAGTGCTTCTAATCTATGAAAACTTTTAATCTAAATGTTCGTGCTAAATACATCAACACCAAGATATTATGCGATTAACGAAAAATATACATCCCTCAAATAATTCTAGCAATATAGACTAAAAAAGACTGTGCAAATTCCTCATTTCCCAGAATCCAACCATCCTTTAGTTAAGTCACTGTTCCATAAAAGCGATCAAGAACTGATAAATTTATTTGGACAGTACCCAGACGCTGGAAGATACTTTACGGCGATTTTTTGCCGATATAGTCCGATCGTCTACACTTTGATTATGCATTCAGCGCGATCGCCAGTACAAGCCGATTATTTGTTCGCCATGACTTGGAAACATATTTACTACCAAGTCGGTGGGGTGAATTTAGAAAGTACAGATCCACAAGCACCAGCCATGACTTTACAAAATTGGCTGATTAATATGACTGCTTACTGTATCAATGAAACAGAACTACCACCTACGGAAAGTATTCATTACTCCCTCAAAACTACTTCTCCGCCTCTGTGGTGCTATGTAGAACAGTCTTTAGACCAATTACCACCTATGTTGAGATTGATAGTCTTAATGGCTCAAACCTTCCACTGGAGCGAAACGAGAATTGCAGCTTATTTGCAAGCTGAGGGAGAAGGTATTTCTCCAAATGAGGTAGCAAATTTTCTTCAACAAGGTTATCGTATGCTAGAAGAAAAATTACCAGCAGACATTCGTGCCATATATTTAGGTGAAAATTTCCTTCAACCTGTATCTGCGTAATAATGCTTATTCAACGAATCAAGCTGGTAGTAATTTAGTTTAAAGTAAATGTTTTTACTTAAAAATAATTTTTTACGGTAAATCTATATGAAACAATCGAACCTACTAGCAGCAGCCAAATTTCAATCATCATCCTATCGTGCCCGGAAGCAATTTCCCAAAAAGCTTAACAAGGCTTTTGGTTTTTTACTATTTTCCTTATTATTAAGTCCCATAACTGTAACTGCTGCTGATATTACCGAACAACTACATTATCCTCAAATTGACAAAAAAGTATTGCAGCAATCAAGGGATGAAGCAGATACTTTGTTGCGTTTAGGTGAAAGACAAAATATCGAGGGAAATCCTAACAAAGCAGTTGACTCTTTATTGCAAGCAAAAGAAATTTACCATTCAATTGGTGACTTAAATGCACTTGGTTTAACCTACGAGTTTTTAGGCAAAAGTTACATTGAGTTAAAACAGTATAAAAAAGCGTCGGACGCAATTCGCAGACGTTTGGCGATCGCTCGCGACACCAAAGACTTTCAAAGTCAGATTTTTGCGCTAAATAACATCGGAACCTTGCTGCTACAAAAAGGCGAATTTCAAACCGCTTCTCAAACTTTTGAGCAAGCATTAACAATTGCTCAAAACCTTAGTAGTAGTGAAGGTTACGGAATATCCTTAAGTAATTTGGGATTATCCGCAGCAAGGGTAGGAGATTATAATAAAGCAATTAAACTGTACAAAAACGCTCTTAATTATCGACGAAAAGTTGGTAATCCCATAGGTGAAGCAAACACCTTAAATAATCTAGGTGAAGCTTACCAAATAGTTGGTAGTTATCAAGACAGAATTGATACTTATGGAGCCGCTTTAAGACTTGCTCAAGCATCAAGAGATAATATTAATCAATTACGAGCAATCGATGGATTAGTAGCTGCTCATAGTTCGGTAGGTCGGTACAATAGTGCAATTGAATTATTAGAAAAACGGTTGGCGATCGCCTCATACTTAAGAAGCCCCCGCGAGCAACTAAATTCCTTTGAATCCTACGCTCAAATATATGAAAAGCTTGGTAAATATTCCACAGCCCGTAACTTTTATGAAAGAGCGATTACTTTAGCAAAAACCCTTGAAGATAGTAGAAAGGAATTGCTATTGCGCGATCGAGTTACTCAAATGATGAAAAAAAGCTGATTTGGGAATTGGGAATTGGGGATTGGGAGACAAGGGGACAAGGAGAATTTTAACCTTTTCCTTTAACCTTTGACTTTAGTTACTCCTAACTCCCAACCACAAACTTGTTCTGATATTGTTGGTGTAATGCTTGAAAAAAAGCATAATCTAACACAAAGATGCTGAGGGAATTACTAGAAGTTGCGAAAAAGCTATTTGAAGTTACTGATGGCTTAATTTACTTCTTGTATTTCTTACACCATTCTCAATACCGCCTTGGAATAAATTCCCAGGCTCATAAACAAAGTCAGATAAATCTGACTAGGAGAGGCTTTTAGTGCGTTTTAACGTACTTTGTATATTAGCCTCGGAATTGATTCCGAGGCGGGAATTAGGGCAAAGACGAGAATGGTGCAAGATGTGAATTTTAACGCACTTTGTATATAAGCCTTGAAACTGATTTCTCTGCGTTCACGCGGAGCGTGCGGGCTAGAAAGCCTCCGGCTTACAAGGTGGGTGTTTGGGCTTAACGGTAATGGTGCAAGAACTGAGGATTTGCCAAATATTCTTGATGATATATATGACGAAAGAAAGATAAATGGGCTATCTTAGCAAGGACTTAAAAATAGGATAAGGGAATGGTCTAAGCTCAGTTAAGATAATTTTTACTGAATAGGGAAAAAGACTAAAAAAATAAGAGCTAGGAATTAACTCCTAACTCCTAACTCCTAACTCCTAACACTTAAAATTAAGCTGCTTTCCACAGTTCAAGAATTCGATCGGGTAGCCATTTAGCTATCTCCTGAATTCTTTCTTCTGATAACTCATCTTTTGTGGCAGAGAAAATAGCCTTAACAACTTGTTCGCGGTCTACATCTTTTGGCATTCCACCTTCGTTTGCGACTCGGAATAAGAAACGGTCAGAGTCAATTTTAAAGATACCGGGACCTTGCCAAGGTGGACGTACCCGACTTAAAAATCCGACAATTGGATTCGTATCTTTCCAAAGCTCTACAATTTCCATTTGTAGGGCTTTATCTTTTGTAGGTTCTGCTGGTTCGTGCAATTCCTCAGCAACGCGATCGGCTGCTTCTGTAGTCATTAGGTCGCGCATTACCCGAAATACCACTTCGCTAATATCTCTAGCATCGAAAATATCATTTAAACCACCTTTAAGCATTACCTTTTCTAAGAAAGGCATATCTTTTGTAGCTATTGGACTTGCGGGACCTTGATCTAAAGCTTGAGGAGGATTTTCCTCCATTCTTTCGAGTAACTTTTTCCCTTTATCTGTTAATTTTGCCTCTTCAAATTTGATTAGATGTGGAAGAGGGCCATCTTCGGCACCTAAAGTATTTGCGACTCTAACTCCAACTTCATCTGAGTTTATTAGATCGGGGACATCTTCCTGATTTGCGTATGCATTACCCGAAAACTTTGCTTGGATATACTGCTTTTGATTTAAGTAATCCAAATGACCCATGAAGTCACTTTGTGTCAATCCTCTACCTGTAAAATCAGTTTCGGTGAAGCCAATTTCGTGAATTTTGTCACCGCCTTCTTTAATTTTCTTGAGTATAATAAAGGCAACATCTTCTCTTAAACTAATAGGCATTCAATTCTCCTGAAAGCTTTATTTTTATTTATATTTAGCTGAATAAATTATCATCAAAAGTAAATTGGCAATTTGTGGAATTAATCTAAATAATCTAGATAATCTAAAAAAATTATCAAATTATCAAAGATTAAGAATCAATAGAAAAATCATTTGTTTTCTACTTTTTGCATCAAACTGCTACTGATTCGATGATTATTTTTATCCTTTAAGCTTCATCAACCACCTTAATAGGTACAGTTACTCATCCACATCTGCCACTAGAAACAAATTGCATCCACCAGCCGAAACATTTTTAGCGTTCAGAATTAAGACTCAGGAATAATTGGCAAAGTGACGGTAACTGTTGTACCTTTTTCAAGAACGCTTTCAAATTGCACTTGTCCTTGATGGTTTTCCAGAATTGCCTTAGAGATAGGTAGTCCCAAACCAGAACCGTGAGTATTTTTAGTCAAAGTGTTTCCCGATGTATGGCTGCGTGCTGGATCTACTCGGTAAAAACGGTCAAACAAGCGCGGTAAAGCTTCAGATGGAATACCAATACCGTTATCTTTAACCTTCACTTGCAGCACCGAACGATTTACAATTTCCATGCGCGACAATTCAACTTCTACTCTCCCGTTTTCCTGGGTGTAGCGTAAAGCGTTGCTAATTAAATTAGTAAATAAACGTGCTAATTGCTCCCAATTACCCATCAAGGTAAACCAATCTTCAAGTAATTCCGGATTAATTTCGGTTTCGGGAGAATCAATTAAATGTAACAATAAAGCAATATTTTTTGACTTAGCAAACAGCTGTTGTTCTTCGACTACTTCCATTAGCAAAGCGTCAATAGGGCAAGAAGAAAATTCGTAGCTGGTAATTCCGCTATCTTGACGAGCCAAAAATAGCAAATCATTGACTAACTTACCAAGACGTTGAGTTAATCGTTCTATTAACTTTAACTGTTGTTGATAATGTTCTACATAAATCCCTTGTGCTTGCGTTACTTCCAACTCATCCAAAGCAACCTGTACGTTAGTTTGAATTAATGCGATCGGACTTCTAAGTTCGTGAGAAGCATCTGCGGTAAACTGCTTGAGATGTTGATAGGACTCTCTTATGGGTTGCATTGCTAATCCAGCAAGAAACCACCCGCTAGTTGCAACAGAAACTAACATCAAGCTAATACCCAAACCCAAATCCACAATTAACTGACGGCTAGGTTTTGTCACTTCAAACCAAGGATGGCTTACCCGCAGATATCCCAAAACTTGTCGTCCAACTTCCACTCTTTGAGTCACTTGCCGCAACAGCATTGGCTCAGAAAGCCCACCTACATTTTCCCCTTGTCTACGGACACTTTCCTCAACGCTTTGAACCCCCGCACGGAAGTGTCCTCCCCTTTTCCCCTTGTCTACGGACACTTTCCATCGCCCCATCTCTCCCCCTCTCACCACCCGAACAGTTTCACCCATAGGATTGGAATGAATAGGTATATTTAATGGTTCAGATAAAGTTGACCAAAGTAACTTACCAGTAGGGCTAAACCATTCCAAATCTATACGGTCATCTTCATTTTTATCCGTATCATCACGGAAACTCGCTTCTAAATTAACTTTGAATTGACCGTTATTCGATACAGCTTCGATAACAAGCGATCGCTCTACAACTTCCACTACATGATTCAACGTATCGTCAATCCGCTCAATCAAAGTATTGCGTACATAAAAATAAACTCCACTAGCAAACACCAGCAATAACACGGCCGTTACGGCAGTATACCAAATAGCAAGACGACGACGAGTAGCTTGGAACATAGTCAGTGAGCAGTGAACAGTGAGCAGTTACCAGTTATTAATTCTACCCCCTCTACCCCCTCTTCCCCCTCTTCCCTTCAGTGTTATCTCGGATAATATTTTTACATTTTTGGCACTTAATTCCATAATCCTACTGAAGTTATCCTTTAGCCGTAGAGGTTACATTCTTGATGTAAACCGGATACGAAGCAATGAACAAAATTAGTTGAAGCTTCTATTAATAAAGATTGGTAACTTGATATCAAGTTTCAACAACTTTATTGATTGATAGCAAAACAAAAAAAATATAGGAGTTTAGGAAACTGCGTTTATAGAAGAGTAATTAATCTATAAACTGTTATGGCAATACTTTTTTCATCTTCGTATTCATAAAAAAGTATGTTCTATATATTGTATATATTGCGAGACATACTTTCCTTATTTGCCATTATGTAGACAGTTAACTGTTGACTCGGTTAGGATAAAAAAACTTTCTAAGCTCCTATAAGTTCCCGTTCAATAATAGAAGCGACGTTATAAGTTAAGCGTCATCAAAGCAATTAATAAGTAGTTTTATTTGATAAAACGTTTATTAAAAGTATTTCGATAATCTCGTTTACGAATTGTCGCTTCATTGTTAATTACTTACGTAAACGAGATAAGCATAAAAGTTTTTTATTTAACCTTTAAAGGGGGTGATGCTGACAAAAAAATCTGATATTTTAATTAACTTGATTGTCTTCATAACCAAGTTTCGTTTTTCCGTTACTCTCCGGCTTACCAGGGAACCTCTATCAAACCGCTTTATCAAAGCATGAAGTCAAAGTTATGGTTTTTAACCTTATATAAAATGTACTGTACCGGAATATTGGCTCCATAAATCCAGGTGTACGTATTTTTATATTTTTCATAACTTGATTCTCCAGGTTTTATCTCAAATCCCTTTAGCAAACTAATTTGGATAAGTCAAAAACAGAGAGTTCATCAAACAACATTTACCTTACTAAAACCACAGAGAAATAGACATGAAGAAAATTCTAGGCATTTTTGCAGCTAGTGCAGCAGCTTTAGCTAGCGCTATGATTTCAGCACCCGTTAATGCACAATCTGCTTTTTTACCAGTCGAGATAAAGGTGACTCCAGCAATATACCTACGTACATATAGTGACTTAAAATTTGAAGTTAGTGCAACAGATTTAACAACAGGACGTTCCGTCGATCAAGATGCAGGAAGTTACGAAGAGGGTGGAAATATTACGGGTTTATCAACAGACACCCCGACTGGAGCGGAAGACCTAATAGTAACCAAACAAATTCCAATTTTATACCAACTTTGGGGTTCTACTGCTAGTGCAGATGTTGATCTTATTGCCACCAAAACCGAACTAAGGGCTTCAGCAAGTGGAGGTTTCAGTGGAGGAGCGGGAACTCCAGTTACAATGACTGTGACAGAAGGACCACTTGAAAACAAGACAAATGCTGCTACTGCCGCTTATAAAACAGGTTCAGCATCATTCGATTTTACTTTCCCCAGTTCTACTATCGGTGCGGATACAACATTCACTGGAGGTGAAGTTGAAATCAGAATTGTAACTCCGTAAAAAGTTTTACTTTTAATATTTCTGGTGCAGGCAAATGCCTGCTTCCAGTCTCTTCTTAGCTAAAAAGTATTTACTCACGGAAATATCAAAATTCAATACAAAAGACTAACTTAATTGCTGTCATTATTTATGAGAATTATTTTCATTAATCTTATTTAAACATCAAATAAATTATTGGTATTTAAAACCTCATAATTGATGGCATAAAACCCTAGATGTATAGTAATGAATAAAAGGCTAATAGTTCATATTCATTTATTCCTTATAATATTAAAAAAAATCTATTTTATTGAAAAATGAACTGCCGAAATATTGTTAAATGTTACTTCAGCATACTTGTAGCTCTATCATTGACACCACAACCAAAAGTCTTTGCAGAATCAAGTTCAACTGGGTGTGAAGCAGAGCTTTATAAGCTATCTAATATAGCAGATACCCAAACACTAACAGCAACAGATATTATAGATGGTTCTGATGTGGAACAAATTGGCAATAATCAACAACAAATGCTATCAACTAATTCACCTTATAAATCAAGTGCAACTAAAGATGTAGCAAGATACTGGCAAATGAGGGTTAACAATTCTGATTTACCTATCAATGCCAGTGATGTTAAATACACATTAAGTCCTAGTGACGAAGCAAACAATCCTTTCAAAGAAAATAAAGTTGAACTAAGAGTTTTAGATATTGAAAAAATAGACTGCTCTGATGAAGAAGCTACTAGTATTATTACAGGTGGAATTAGCTTGGAATTTAGAGAATTATCAAACTTAGTATCTGGTACATTTTTAGGACAAATTAATGTTTGCGTACAAGTAAGTGGCAATTTGTGTGATTAAAACTTCAATGTTCTAATAATTTTTAAATTTTATATTTTTTGTGTGAGGAAGTGAGATTAGTAATGTTTCAGAAAACAGCAAAAGCAATCGCGTTAAGTTTAATTGGGTTGTTGGGTTGGGAAATACCAACTGTCACAGCATTAGACATGAGTATCACCCCTCCCCGCATGGAGTTAGATATTAATTCTAGGAAAGGGCGCTCTAATACGATTAAACTAACTAATTTTGCTGATAAACCAGTAGAAATTAGGGCTTATGTAAAAAACTGGACGATGAATGAAAAAAATAAATTACAAAATATACCATCTACCGAGCAATCTTTAGATAGATCGATTCTGTTTACTCCCTCTAAATTTACAATTCCAGCAAAGGGTACTCAAACTGTACGTTTCGCAATTCGCCCTAAAACTAAACCTGCTCCTGGGGAACATCGTGCTGTAATCTATTTTGAAGAAATTGCTCCTAATAGTGAGTCAGGTGCAGTGAAGACTAAAGCAAGTATTGGTGTTGTAGTCTATGCTTATTCCGGAGAAATAAAGCGAGTCGGCAATGTTAATTCTGTGACTGTTGATACTAAACCCAATGTAATTAATGCAGTATTTGATGTTGCCAATAAAGGTAATGCTCATGTACGAATGAGGGGACAATATGCTATTTGGGATGCTGCAAAATATCCAGGAGCGAAAGCAACCCAATATATCCAAAATGTTGGCAATTCCAAGAATAAACTACCTACAAATGTTGTTGGAATAGGAAATATAAATGTACCACCTGTTTTACCAAATACAAATCGTCAGTTATTACAAAAAATAACCCAAAAATTACCTCCTGGTAACTACGTTTTAGATATCAACGCCGAGTTAAGTGGAGTTCGAGTTGATAAAGGTATTCCTTTTACTGTAAAAGCTACAGCTAATACTCCCAAGCCTGCAAAGTCACCTGTAAGTTCTTTGAGTAAATAGTCTTTGTCTAGACAAGCTTTTTTATTTTCAGGGTGAGTTGATATTTCAACACCCCTGAATTAATTTACTACTTTTTTAATTTTTTTTCGCTGCATCTATCTGTTTTTTCATAAATACTACAATTCATCGCCCACAGCCTACATCAGGCTAAATATTGATAACTTTGTGCCAAGTATGCTCTACCTAGCTTTACCACTTACACCCCCACCAATCGTCAGTACGTTGACTCCGCAAGCTGCAACCCAAAATAGTGGTTGTGAATCGCTACAAGTTAAGTCGCAAAAATCTGACCTTGTAAATAAATTACTAGGGAAAATACTGGCTAATTCGGTTTCAACAAAGCCTTGTACCTCTGAAAATAAACAGTCTGAAATTATTCAAACTGATACACAAAAGAACAAGCCAGCTAAAGGTTTTGCAACTATTGCACCCGTAACTACATCAATAAAACAAAATTCATCAGTTACTGAAAGTTCGAGTGCTAACAAGCAAGCAGCAGTTAAAAGTAAAACCTCTCCAGCCCCTCTCGATAAAGCCTCTACAAACAAGCAATCTGAGAGTGAAAGCAAGTCTATTGAGAAGAATGCTATAGAAAAGATTTTGGCGACAGTACAGCAGTTAATTAACGTTTCCTTATACGCTTCAATCAACAATACTATCGGCGATACTGTCGAACCAGCTTCTAATTCTAGCTCCGGAGAAGCTAGCAATAATCAAAATTTAGAAGAAAAAATGAGTAATGCTAACAATCAAGAAGTTGCTAGCAATACAAATGTGAATACAGCAAAAATGTTGGCGGTTGTTCAGCAATTAATTAACGCTTCTATATCTACTTCTTTAAATAAAACTATTAATGATTCTGTTAACATCGATATTCAAAAGCCTGGGGAAATAGCTCTTTCTAAACCCCAAGTAGACGAAAAAAATATTAATAATAATCAAAAACCGAATAATCGAAAAATAGCAACAGCACTTAACAATCAAAAGAAAAGTTCTCTACGTGATTCTTTAATAAATAAGCTGCGCGGTGAAAACTCTATCCGACTCGCACAAATACCGGGCGAACCTTTTCTGGTTGGCGTTGTAATTAACGGTCGAGAAGTTGGTACTTTAGATATTATTGAAGAAAATAATACTCTTTTAATTCCTTTAGAAATATTTGCGGAAGTTGGCGGTTTTTCTGTTAATAAAACTAATAGTGGGATTGAAACTAAAACACCTTTAGGAATAGTTAAATTTTCACCAAATGTATTAAAGAAAATTAACGGTTTAACTTACGTTAGCAAAGAAATACTTCAAGAAAAACTGGATATAAGTTTAGAGTTAAATACCGCCGATTTAACCTTACTCGCTGACTTACCTTGGCGTGGTGGTAGCAGACAACCACGAACTAATGCTCAACTAAAACCTGAATTTTTTGCACCTAGTAGCGGACTTTCTAATCTACGACAAGAATTAGATATTATTAATACTCCTAGAGATACAACTTTGCAAAGTAACACGCTTTTGGGTGGAAGACTTGCTGGTGGTACTTGGCGTTTGCGAATGAATAATAACTTCCGCAATCAGCCAAATTTAACTGAATACTTTTTCTATAAACGTAGCGGTCAATTTCGCTATCAATTAGGTCGTCAAAGAGTTGGTTTACATCCTCTTATAAATGGACTTGACCTCACAGGTTTACAATTTGGTTATAGTAATTTACCAGCAGATTATTTTAATTCAACTTACAGCGCTAACGAACTTTTACCCAGACGCTCTCAATCCGTACAAACATTTAGCGGTAGAGTTCCACCAACGAGCGTTGTACAGTTAAGAGTTGGTGGAGTTCGAGTTGCAGAGCAACAGGTAGGATTTAATGGAATATATGAATTTCTTGATGTCAGATTACCTGTAGGGCAAAGTAATGAAATTGAAGTTTTAGTTTTTGATCGGAACAATTTACGCGCTCCGATTGATATTCGTACCGTTAGAATTAACGCCTCCGATTTGCTATTACCAGTAGGAGGTAATGTACAGTTAGGTGGATTAGGTTTTAGTGGCAACTTAGTTCAAGATACTTTATTCAGCGATTTTAATTCTACGGATGAAGGTACGCTGGTTGGTTTTTATCAACTACGTCAGGGACTTTCCGATAATTTAACCTTTGAAGGTTCTTTGCAAGCAATTCCTAACTCTTTCCAAACACAAGCAGGTTTAGTTTGGCGTTTAGCAAATCCGGTTATTTTATCAGCAAGTGTGGGTAATTCTTTTGATAAAGTTGGTTACTCTGCTAATTTGGACGTTGACTTAGATAAATTAGAAATAAATGCTAATTCTCAGTCACTTCCACAAAAGTATAGAACAGGCGAAGAATCAAATGGAGAACGATATAATCATAGTTTAGAAGCAAGATATCGCTTTAACAATAAACTAAATTTAGGATTTGTTGCCCGCAGCCGTAAAGATGATAGCGATTCAAACGATTATATTTTGCCTACTTTTTATGCACGTCCCTTTTCTAACCTATCTCTAAGTGGTAGACCTGATATTTTCGGGGATTATTTATTTAATGCTTTCTTTACACCAAATCGTTCCACTAGATTGTCTTTTAACACTTATGGTGATGCGTACATATCAGATTTAAGATATAACCTCAACCGTAATTATCAATTAAATTTCGGTACTGAATTTGGCAGCAATGACTCTGCTCGTTATTCAGTAGGTATTGGTCATAATTCTAATAGCCTTGAAAAATTAAGTTGGAATGTAGGATTGGCCTTAAGCGGTGGAGAAGTCGGACCAAGTGCGGGTGCCAGTATGCAAGTACTACCCGGTCTATTTGCCAGACTTAATTATGATGCTATACCTTCTAGAGGAATTAGTTCGGGTGGATTGAATGATAGTCGCCTCAGTTTATCCTTAACATCTGATATGTCTTTTGCTGGCGGTAGACTCACTCCAGCCAGATACAGCGGTATCGGTAAAGAACGCGGAGCAATTTCGGGTAAACTGGCGGTGGAAGGAGAAAGCAAAGGCTTCGATCTAAGCAACTCGATTGTTCGCATTTACGATACTCGCAACAAAAATGTAGGTTCTGCTAAAACTGACTCTAACGGTAACTTCTTTGTAGGTAATTTACCTGAAGGTGTTTATGTGATTGAACTCGAACCCGAAGAATTACCCATCGAACTTGCAGTATCCAAAACCAGTTTAGTAGCCGAGGTTGCTTCTTCTGGGGTAACTCGCGTAGATTTCCCAGTTAGAACAGAATACGGGGTTGCAGGAAAAGTTACAGATGCATCCGGACAACCACTGAAGGAAGTAAGTGTCGAATTAGTAACCAGCACGGGCGCACGAGTATTATCTGGCACAACCGATCAATTTGGTTTGTATCGTCTTGATGGAGTTCCTGTTGGTCAATATACTTTGCAAGTTTCTTCCCAAAATGAGCTAAACTCCAACAATACTCTTCCTAAGCGACAGGTAGTAATTAACAATAAGTTCGTTTACAACCAAAATCTACAGCTACCAGTTTCCGCAGCCGCAAAGAATAAGAAGCAGTGATCGGCGAACAGTTAGCAGTAAACAGTAAACAGCTACTTGTTAGTTTTTAAATAATACTTATACACTCCACTGAGTGTATTTTCGTTTAAGTAGAATAGTTGATTGAAAAGATTTGAACTAATTCAACGTAGTTAAAAATAACTGATAAGTGATAATTATTCTTCAGATAGAATCGGAGGCTACATTTAATCTACTATATTTATAGTCACGCTCAATAGTATATCTGTCGTACCAGCCCACCAAGGTCATCATGGCGAAATCGAAGAAAACTGCCAATCCGAACAATTTCTCAGACCCGAAATACTATCTCAACCGAGAGTTAAGCTGGCTGGAATTTAATAATCGGGTGTTGCACGAAGCAATGGATGCCCGAACACCTTTGCTCGAACGTCTCAAATTTTTGGCAATTTTCTGCACTAATCTTGATGAATTCTTCATGGTACGAGTTGCAGGCTTAAGGCAGCAGGTAGAAGCTAAAGTTAGCAGCAAAAGTTTCGATGCCCGCACCCCGCAACAACAATTAGAAGAAATTAGCTTCATGTTGCGTCCGGTTGTAGTTCAACAGCACCAACATTTTGAAAAAAAACTGCGACCTGAATTAGCATCTCACGGTATTCATATTCTCGACTATATAGATTTAACTGATAAACAACGCAAATATTTAGATAATCGCTTTGAGGAACAAGTTTTTCCGGTTATCACACCACTTGCTGTAGATCCTAGTCATCCCTTTCCCTACATCTCTAATCTCAGCTTGAATTTGGCGGTTGTAGTCAAAAACCCCGAAACCGAAGAAGAACTTTTTGCCAGAATCAAAGTTCCTAAAGTTCTACCGCGATTTTTGCCTTTACCACCGGAATTGGGTATTGAACGAAATGGCAAGCCCTGTATTTGGAGTGGTATACCTATCGAACAGGCGATCGCCCACAATTTGCAGTGTTTATTCCCTGGAATGAATATCTTAGAGTATTACACTTTCCGCATTACTCGCGATGCCGATTTGGCTTTAGAAGAAGATGAAGCCGACGATTTGTTATTAGCGATCGAACAAGAACTGCGAAAACGCAGGGCTGGAGGAAATCCAGTCAGAATTGAATTGCAATCTCAAACACCAAGCACGGTACGAACAAAGCTATTAGAAGTTTTGGATTTATCGGAAAATGATGTCTATGAAATAGATGGTCTTTTGGGGTTGCGAGACTTAATGTACTTTATGTCGCTACCAGTGCCAGAATTTAAGGATGTACCCTGGAAGCCCGTAGTACCTTCTAGTATGCAAAGGATAAAAGAGTCAACTTTTAATCCGAGTATGCAGCCCATAGAAGAAGGAAAAGATTTTTTCACTGCTATTCGAGAAGGGGATTTATTAGTACACCATCCCTATGAATCCTTTTCTGCATCAGTAGTACGTTTTATTACCACTGCTGCCCACGACCCCGATGTATTAGCAATCAAAATGACCCTTTATCGGACTTCTGGGGATTCGCCAATTGTAAACGCTTTAATCAATGCTGCTGAAAACGGCAAGCAGGTGTCCGTGCTTGTGGAACTCAAGGCACGCTTTGATGAAGAAAACAACATTTACTGGGCTAGGCGTTTAGAAAGTACGGGTGTTCATGTAGTTTACGGACTTGTAGGTCTAAAAACTCACAGCAAAATTGTGATGGTAGTGCGTCAGGAACAACATCGAATCCGCCGTTACGTACATATTGGTACTGGGAACTATAATCCAAAGACAGCAAGAATTTATACAGATGTAGGATTATTTAGTTGTCGAGAGGAATTAGGAGCTGATGTTACGGACGTATTTAATTTCTTAACTGGTTATTCTCGACAAAAGGTTTATCGAGAATTGTTGGTTGCACCAGTAAATATGCGAGAACGTTTCCTAACACTAATAAATCGGGAAATAGAAAACGTTAAAAATGGAAGTTCGGGGCGCATTGTAGCTAAAATGAATTCTTTAGTAGATTCTCAACTCATTGCTGCTTTATACGAAGCTTCTCGTGCAGGAGTGCAAATTGATCTGATTGTACGGGGAATTTGCTGTTTGCGTCCGGGACTTAAAGATGTCAGCGAAAATATTCGCGTAATTAGTATTGTGGGTCGTTTCTTAGAACATTCCCGCATTTTTTACTTCTATAACAATGGTGACGAGCAAATTTTTATTGGCAGCGCCGACTGGATGCCACGTAATTTAGACAGAAGGGTAGAAGTTATAACCCCGATAAAAGATCCAGACATTGCTAAAGATATACAAGAAATCTTGGGGATTATGCTCGCCGATAACCGTCAAGCTTGGGAACTGCATTCAGATGGTAACTATATCCAGAGGAAGCCGAGCGAAGACTCTTCAGAAGCTGGTTCGCAAAAAACATTGATGCAAATTGCTTCAGATAAAAGTACAAATGCTTCTAATTTGATCGGTTCTAAGAAGAATTCTTTGTATCTTGTAGACTTAACTTGACAGATGTTTAAATAGTTTTGACACAATAGCTACATATTTGTTATTAATGCATAGAAATTATTCACCCATAGGATAGAGTTAGTTGCCCTACCTTATCCCATAAACTATAAAGGTTAGTGTAAATTAATTTGTATTTATTAGATGTTAATGTTGTCTTGTGAGCCTTCGACCTTACGGGTTTTAGTAGTTGATGACCACGAACTGACTCGTTTAACTCTCCAACTAGCTTTTTCTTCTCAGAAAAATATTGAAGTAGTAGGTTTAGCTAGCAATGGTAAAGAAGCTGTAGAAATGGTTCAAAACTGCTACCCAGACGTAATTGTCCTAGATTTACAAATGCCAGTCATGGATGGCTGGAGTGCTTCGTGCAAGATTAAAGATATATCCCCTAATACTCAAATCATTGCTTATTCTTCTGTGGAAGAAAAGTATTTTCAGGAAACAAAAGCAATGGGTAGAGTAGATGCTTTTTGCAAGAAAGATGTACCGACTAACGAACTCGTTGGTTTAATTAAGCAGTTGGGAGAACCAAAAACAAACTCTTAATAAAGCAGATATATGTCTTATTGGTAGGTTAAATTTTAAGTAATAAATAAGTAATAAATATATATGAAGCGCCAGTACAGCTAGAAGTGAAGGCTTAATACTGACCCACAATAGTTTTATTTTTGATTTTTTGATTTCGGATTTAATGATATTTTCGAGCAAAACGATTTCGACTGCATTAAAGTCTTCTTGTCTCAATTATTTATTTATGTATGTATTATTTAGATATATACAAAAAACCCTCACTGGCAAAGTGTGAGGGTAATTATTTTTTCGTGTTCTTTATTTAAAGAAATATTTAAGGGAAAGTACGTTTGTATTCATCAAGCAATTCATCCATTTCTTCTAAAGCCTGATTAACATCAATTCTAATCGTTCCCAAGTTCGGCTGCTCTAACAAGCTGAGTAAATATTCACGCTTGCTTTCAACTACGGCAATTCTATCTTTTATATTCTGTATATCCATTGTTTGTAGCAAAATATCCGCTAAGTAATACTTTCAACTTAACCCAAAAGAAACGGTTTTGAGCATTTAATTTTATCAAAGTATTACCAATTTTCGGCGATAATGAAAAAATCGTTACAGTAAAATTTAAAATACGATCGTAGATTATGTTACGCAAAATTTCTTTGGGAACTGTAGGTTTAATTATCGGTGGTATTTTAACCATAATGGGCTTTGTATCTTATGCAGTCCATAATGCTACGCTCAATCTAATCGGCTTTTTTTACGGCATTCCCATCCTGTTGGGAGGACTCGCACTTAAAGCCAACGAACTGAAACCCGTACCGTTTGTACCTCCGACACCAGAATCTGTTTTATCGCTACGAGAGCAAAAAGCAACTGACACTTTAAATCAAGTGCGTCAAGATATCACTAGATATCGTTATGGAATTGATGTTCACTTAGATAAAGCTTTAAGTCATCTTGGATTAGGTCAGTTAGACGAAGAATTACCCGAAATTTTAGCATTGCGAGAAACGGAAATTGACGGTAATTATGCTTTAGTACTAGATTTTGATTCACCCCAAGTACCGCTCGACGTTTGGGAGCAAAAGCAACAAAAAATGACTGCTTTTTTCGGTCCGGGGGTAGATGTCAAAATCGCACAGCCAGAAGAAGAGAAAATTGAATTAACTTTAGTTACTACTTCTGAAACTGAGAAAAGTTAAACCTTAACCTTTTGTTACTTTTCTAAACGTACCGCATACCACTGTAAATATTGTCCTGGTGCGAGATCCAACTCGCAGCTAGTGTCAAGCAAGTATTCTGCTTGGGCTTGAAGGGAATCAATTTTTTTTAGATCGTGCGGTAATTCTTCTTCCTTGAGTTGTTGCAAAGTCTGTTTGAGTTTTTCCAACAACTCTGTGGAAGTGAGAAACTTTTCCGGCTGGTTAGTTTCTAAAACAACATAATCATCCTGTTGGTACATCAATGAATCTGGCATTGGATTTTTATTTATGTGAGAACGATAAAAAATACTGTTAATCAATTAATTTTAGATTTTTTTACATATTTTAGATTAATTTCATTTATAAAGAAGCTCTTCGTTTAATACTAAATCGTAGACTCTAACAAAGTTGCATCGATAGATTTGAAACTTTCAAACATTAATAAAATATAATACGCTATTCGATTTAATCCAAAATTTAAAATTTGTCGATACTTAATTTGGAGGATATAATCTACACTCCCAATTTTGGGCAAAAACTTCAATTTAGGTGAAATATTCCTCTAGAAGCAGCGATTATAGCTTGATGCCTCGGTATTTCTATTGGCGATTCTAAGTGTAATACCTAATTTTTATAGAAAATTGTAATTGCGAGTGAGTATCTGGGAACTATAGATAATAAGACTTTCTTTCCACTGCATAGTGGTTAAGTACTTATTATACCGTTAACAGGGTTCTAACCAGATTAGATAGATATGCAATTAGATCATCTACCAAAAGCTTTGTTTGTAATAGCAAGAGTATCTGCGAAACTTCAGCAGATAATAATAAAACAGAATACAAATTTTTTACTAAGGCATTGTCCCGATACAGGCTTATCTGACATTTATTTTCCGCCCTAAAGGAAAGTCTTTCATGCCATCTCGCAATCAAGACGACAGTAATAAGTAATCAATTGTTTGCCAATATTAAATATTATTTGCTGTCAGTTTCGTTTTTAAAATAAATCCGCACGCGGACGATTTAATTGTCGTTCACCCTATTGTCATAATGTTTCAACTAAAAAAAAATGTATTAATGGCAAAAAAGGCATGGCGCAATAACAAACAAGCGAAGATAAATGCTGTGAAAAGTCTGGAAGTAGTCCAAATATAGTTGTCTAAGTTTGTGGCAGACTGTATAGACTTACTTTCAGCTTTACTACTTTAGTATTCTGTAGAACGCAACTCATGTCAGGCACAAGCCCAACTTCTTTTTCTAGTAAACCTCCGTTGATTTTAGTGGCTGATGACGATAAAGCCATACGGACTCTTCTATGTGAATATATGGGTAACGAAGGATATCGTGTAGTAGATGTTACTAATGGTCAAGAGTGTTTGGATGCATATATTGATTTAAAACCCGACTTGGTTCTACTAGATGCATTAATGCCAGTGATGGATGGCTTTGCCTGCTGTCACGAATTAATGCAGATTGCTAAAAATAATTTAGCTTTAGCTTTAGCCAACTTTGATAGTGAAACCTATGCAAGCACCACCGTTATTTCCAAACTGTGGGAACGTACCCCAATACTAATGATTACTGGTTTAGACGATCCAGCATCCGTAGATCGTGCTTTCAGCTCGGGGGCTAGCGATTACGTTACCAAGCCCATTCATTGGGCTGTCTTACGTCAAAGGGTACGGCGGTTATTGCAACAAGCCCAATTACATAAACAGTTAGAAGCCGCAAACCAAGCTTTGCAGGAATTAGCTAACATGGATGCTTTAACTGGGTTGGCCAATCGTCGTCGATTTGACGAATATCTAAATAATCAATGGATGAATTTAGCTGGTTCCGACAAACCGCTCTCACTAATTTTGTGCGATATCGACTTTTTTAAACGTTTTAATGATAAATATGGTCATCCAGCAGGAGATTTGTGTTTGCAAAAGGTGGGTGCTGTTTTGAATGGTGCAGCACAAAAAAATCAAGATTTAGTGGCTCGTTATGGTGGCGAAGAATTTGCTGTAATTATGCCAAGTACGCACGCACCGGGTGCAGTTCACGTTGCAGCTTTGATGCAATCGGGAGTTAGAGAGCTACAGGTTTCGCACTCAGAATCTGGGGTTAGCAATTATGTAACTTTGAGTTTAGGAGTAGCAACCACCATACCCAATTTGGAATCCTCGCCAAGCGATTTAATATTGAGTGCAGATAAAGCTCTTTATCAAGCTAAACAAGAGGGACGCAATCGTATTGTCCTCAAACAAGTAAACTATTAAATAAAGACAAAAAATGTTTAACTTACCAAAGCCGACGGCGGGATTTGAACCCGCGACCTATTGATTACGAATCAATTGCTCTACCACTGAGCCACGTCGGCATAAACAATCTCGAATCATATCATAATTGACTTCATGGTACAACCAAAACCTAAAAAAAACACTAATAAACGCAATTTAGACCCAGAACTATATGCTCGTCTCAAAGCAGAAGCAGCATCTCCTTATCGGGGATTAAGAAAGTTTGTTTATCTGGCTTTTGGTGCTTCTGGTTTAATAGGGGCATTTATTTTTGTGTTGCAGCTATTAGCTCAGAAAACCTCTCTTGAAGTTGGTTTACCATCTTTAGCACTTCAAGTCGGAGTAGTCGCTTTGATGGTTTTTCTTTGGCGTTGGGATGAGAGTCGTAAAAAAAGTTAATAAAATTCTTCCGTAAATCTCAAATTTTGTGACTAAAGTTTATAGTAGTTTACGAAAATAAACACGATGAAATAAAAAATTAAGAAAATATTAGGAAATAAAAAAAGGCGAGTATTTTTGTAATAATAAAGACAGTTGAAACGAGGTCAGCTTATATAAAGACCTTGAAAATATATCTCTGATCTTTAAAAGGGGTTATTTAATTTAAAAGACCCCAATTTTAAAAACTTAAAAATAGTAAAGCGCCAGACTAGTAAAGTTAGTTATGGCGCTTTATTTATTTTAAGGTAATAGGTAATGGGTAATTGTTTTCTGTACTATTAGACATCGCAGGAATTGAAAATACCCCTCTCCAAACCTCTCCCCCACTGGGAGAGAGGCTTAAAAAAAACCCATTCCCTCATAGGGAAGGGGGGTAGGGGGGTTAGGTTTGCGTGTAATTTGAAACCATAAAAATGTTTTCCGGAGATGTCCATTGCTCATTAGCTATAAACAGCAGAATCGGTGCAAAGTTTTTTACTGTCGAACTATTGCTGAACCGTTACCACATAGGGTGAAGGAATTGGTTGAGCTTGTCCGGCGTTAACTAACGCTTGATAAACAAAAGCAGCAACTTCTGCTCTGGTTGCTTCACGAGTGGGATTTAATTGTGTCGCTGTCGGGTAGTTAACTACAAGCTGTCTGGCGGTTGCTGCTGCAACTGGTGAAGAAGCCCAGCTAGGAATTTGGGCAGCATCACTGTAAACAGAAATCACATTTGGATTGTTTGCAGTCAAACCTAAACCGTTAGCTAAGGCAACTAAAACCTGTACTCTAGGAATTTCCAATTGTGGCCTAAAAGTATTATTAGGATAACCAGCAAGGAAAGGACTTTTGGTAGCTGTTTGAATAGCATTGTAAGCCCAAAAATTTCTGCTGACATCGCTGAAATTAACTGCTTGCTGTTGAGCTTGCGGTGCAAAAGCTTTATTAATAATTGCCGCAAATTGAGCGCGGGTAACGGGTTCGTTAGGCTTAAAACTACCATCGGGGAAGCCAGCAATCACACCCTTGGAAGCTAAAGCTTCGATATAGCTTTTCGCCCAATAATTTGGTGCTACATCAATAAAAGCTGTTGCTCCTGGAGGTGCATCAACTGTTGCTGCAACAAATTCAACTTGCCCTTGAATTTTACTTTCGTCGATATCGTTACCGATCGCCAGAATCTGGATATCACGAGTGGCGTTATTCACGTCATAACGCTTGTTATTGCGAATCAAGTTACCGCCGGGTTCTTCAGCTGTTCCCAAGTTAGGTTTAGCAGTAGTAATCACAACAATACCATCGCGAGTATTGTTTTGGATTACGTTTTTACGCAATATGGGTTGCGCTGAATTGGAGATAAAAAGTCCGTCTACGTTTTGCAAGATTTGGTTTTCGGCTATTAAAGGTGTAGAGTTTCCACCAATCGCTAAACCGAATCCGGTATCTTGAAATAAGTTACCGCGAATCTCTCCTTTGGCAGATTTCGCTACTGAAACACCATTACCTTTATTTTGAATAAAGATATTACCGGCAATTGTAGGATCGCCCGTACCAGTAACAAAAACGCCTTCACGTAAGTTGTTAGTAAAAGTACTATTTATAATGTTGGGATTTGTTGATTCTACCCAAATTCCCGTACCGCGAGATTCTGGGTTTGTGACGGTAATACCACTAATAGTAGAGTTTTTTTCAGCAAGAATAGTAATGTTCTGTCTGGCAAAAGTACGACTTGTATAATTACCGCTTCCTGTAATTAATGTTGCTTGCCCTTTTCCAGCTTCATCTCCACGTAAAGTTACTCCTTCTTTAATATTGAGTGGAAATGATTCTCCTGTTTCTGTGCTGTAAGTACCGGGTGCGAGTTGAATCACTGTACCCGGCTGGGCTTGTTCAAGAGCGAAAGTGATGGTTTTAAATGGAGCAGCTTCAGTAGTACCACCACCCGTCTGGTTTGTACCAGTTTGAGGATTTACATAAATTATGCTGCTAGCTACGGGAGTTTGCGCGATTAAAGTTTGAGCATTACCAAGATTCACAACATTCGCTTTTGATTCTTCTACTGGTAGCAACATCGAACTACTAGAAACTACAAGTAAAGCAGCAATAGAGAAAGGTAATTTAAAGTTAGTAGAGAAATTATTGCCTAAAGAAATGGGAAAGCCCTTATATTTCATCTTTAATTTAGAGGTATCATGTAGGTGCCGAGGTTAGCCGAGTGGCTTTAAACCCATGCCAAACTATACCTGATGGACAGCACATAATCAGCATAGTTCCAATATCCATTGAAAAATTTTTTCTTGGTATCCGATCAATATTTTAAGCAAAAATACTTCTTGATACTTTTCCAAACATTATTCTTTACGATTCGATTTGGATTAAGGTTTAATTTGTTACTTAATATTAAGAGAGTGAATATTTATTAATTATAAATAAATTAAGATTTGTTTAGCTTCTGCTTAAAAGCTTAATAATAATTGCTTGGTTATTCAACAAGGCAGTTTGTGAGGATTTTAAAGTCTAATTATATACTCTGCTTGTAAAAGGAAACAGGGAAAAAGAGAACCATTATAAATAATTTTAGTTATAAAAAAAATAATCTTTACATAGCAATGTGTTGAGGTATTTTATTCGAGGCTTTAGCATCCCTTTGAACTGAAAAACCATATTTAATGGTATTAGAAAGTAAGTTCGTTAGATTTGCCGTAATAAAGCTGAGTCTAAATAAGCTTCAGTGCAAGAACATTCGTGAGTAAAATCTTCTACTAGTTGCTGAGTGATTCAAACTAAATTTAAGTTTGGCAGATACAGTATCAAATCCTTAGTAACGGCGTTTTGATAGTGCTATTTCCAACAGGCTCTACGATTACCAAGCAGAAGGGAGCAGTTAAATTTAGCGCTCAACATTTATTTATAAAATTTTTAGTTTCAGATGCCCTTATAAGGTTTACGATCTCCAATAGCAAGTAACGATCGGCATATCAGTATTCAAATCTCAATTATGGGCGAAGCAAAGCGGCGTAAAGCTTCATTAGCGAACGATTACGGTCAATCACCTCGTATTTTACCCTGGGTTCCAATAACTAAAAAACAAGCGGAACAGTTTGTCAGTTGGACTACTCGCGGTGCTTGGATTGGCATTTATTTGATGGTTGCTCTTTGGATCACAATTCGTTTTATTGGTCCGACTTTCGGTTGGTGGAAAGTAGTATAAATCTACTAAAATCCGCCAGACATCTGTAAAATTAGAAAAACCGTATTGCGAGTATTCGCGATACGGTTTCTGATTGCTTAAATACACCTTACCAAGATAAGAATTCCTGATTTAACTATTTAATTATTTTATGAATGACTAAAGAATTTTTTATTCTTATTTTTCCGTATCAACTGTTTATAAATCTTTTAAAAGCTACTTATATGTTGACTTATTTTATGGTATTGGTAGCGAAATACACATTTTTATAAAGAATTAAACATGATGTTGCCGAATTGGCACCACGAGTTTCAATTAATTAGTTATCCTCTAGTTTAAGTTTAGACATACTTTTTGATTGAATGTACGGCTAAAATCATTTACCGCAAACCATTAGAGAGGCGATTGATTGTCAATGCCGTGAAAATAAGCAAGTAACTCGACTATTCTCCCTTCTCTGTAAGGAAAAATAGTCTACTGGGGTAAAAATAGAAATATTTACTGTAATATTCGCAGCAAAAAACGAAGTAAAATGCCAATAGAGCAATGAAAGGCTGCTTTTATCGCAGTTTATAGCCGAAGAAGATACTATTTGTCAATTTTTGGCAGTTGACTTCTACTAAATATGAGTTAATGTGATAGCGGATTTATATTGTCAGTATCTACCCTGACCTCGACAATATAAATAAGAAGTAAGATTTAACCAATCGTGTCGGAAATTTTTAGATCGCAAAGTGAATATTATGATACCGCACGACTTGTTTAATTGAACTACCATTTCCAAGGTAGTCATTTTTCAGATTTATTCACTTGTGGGCAATTGTAATGATTAGTTTACAATATCATTTGATGAGAAAATCTAAAAAAAATATAAAAGAGACTAAAATGATTGTGGTGTTAGGAGGATAAAAGTGTTTCTAAGATTAGCGCAGCAACACCGGCAGTTCGTTCAAGACTTAGTAATGAATTTACAAGCCTTGGCGATCGTTCTAGAGAGACGTGGATACCCCGCGTCTTGCTATACGTGCGGCGACCAAATGAATAGTGGTTCGTTTATGGTTAGCTTGGGAGAAAATCATCTAATTCGATTTTTAGTCTCTGATTACGGTATCACTTGGACTGAGATGCGCGACGATCGCGAATTAATGAAGTTGGAAGGTGCAGAAGCAGTCAACCAGCTACAGGAACTTGCGAATATAGTAAAGCATCCACCAGTTGAAGCTTGTACCACCGGCAAAGCCCTTGTGAAGCACTAGTTAATTCTCAGGAATTCAAGCTAGCTGTTGAGCCACGGTAATGCTGTCAAAGACGAAGCCTATTTTACAATATGAGGGAACTTAGAAATGTTTTGAATTCATAGCTTATTGAACAAACTATTAACAAATCATTTCTCTTCATCGCGATCGGGCATGAAATAATGTAACAACCTTTCATTGGTTGCTGAACTTGAACAATATCTGTACTTGTCCTACTTAGAGCATTAGTTTTTCGTGGTAAGGGCAATGTTTTGTCAAAATAGCAGAGCATAGGTTTGAAATTAATCCGTTCATTCCTTTACGACGAAACTTGTAGCAGCATTTTTCTCAACAACGTAAACTTTGCAGTTTTGATGTGGGTTAATGTAAATTAGGCTACCAATGAGAAGTCCCAAAATATTGGGTATTTAAACCAATGCCCTTAAAGACTTACAAGTATAATTACCAACTATTAAAGGTAGGATAATCAACTATGTATTCTTACCTGTCCAAAAAGTAACAAATTATTTCAGAAGTTTTTCAGAAATTTTTCAGATATATTTTTCCTTAAAAGAGGAAAATATCTAGCTTAGAGAAATCCTTGCGAGCCGCATACTCAAATTGTAATATCGCTTTACCGGCGATATAGTTACTGCGCTTATATCCGAAAAATTACAGAAAAAATTGGTCATGTAAAGTAACCCGTGTTAATGGTGACTCGGTTTTGTAACTGGATTTACACAAAATTATTGTATTCTAAAATACTCTTGAAATCAAATATGATTTTTAGAGTATTTTGATTTTTGATTATTTTTGCTTTTTTATGAAGCAGGGAATAGGGAAGAAGAAATTACATCGGTAATCATCAATTGGACTCACGGTAAACTTGATATTGTTTATGCCGCAAAGTTAGTTAACCCACGCATCTGCGAAGAAACTTTAAGATGTCTGAAGAAAAATCACAGCAACCGCAACTAGCACCGACTGGTACTATCGACAATCAATATTTACACGCATCTGAAAATTGGTTTGAATATCCAGTCAGGGTTCAACCTCACCACACCGACTATGCTGGTGTTGTTTGGCATGGTGCCTATATAGCTTGGATGGAAGAAGCCAGAATAGAATGCTTGCGTTCAATTGGGATTGAATACACCGATTTGGTGGCTTTAGGCTGCGAGTTACCCGTGGTAGAAATGTCAATACGCTATCATCAGGTGCTTCAGCTAGGTAAGGCGGCTGTAGTAAAAACTCGTATGGAAGAAGTCACAGGAGTTCGCATCAACTGGAATTATGCCATTCAATCAATCGATGGGCAAGATTTACACGTTAGCGCCAAGGTAACATTGGTGGCAATGGATAGAGAAAAAGGTAAAATAATGCGCCAGCTACCTCCTAGAGTAAAAGAGGTTTTTGCAAGGCTTTCTGCATCGAAAAAGTAGTAAAAGAGTTAGGAGTTAGGAGTTAGGAGTTAGGAGTTAGGAGTTAGGTTAAAATTCTCCTTGTCTCCTTGTCCCCTTGTCTCCCCATCTCCCCCTCTACCGCATCGAAACTACCGTCGGTGAGTTTTGCAAACTTTGTGCAGCCTCTATTACTTCTTGTCTTGCCCATTTATCGGCGGCTAAAATGTCATCTAAATTAGGATTTGCATTATTTTGCCCTGAATGGCGATCGCAAACTTTTTCGATGCAGCGGGGAATATCTAAAAAGTGAATTTTTTCTTCTAAAAATAAGGCTACGGCTTGTTCGTTGGCGGCGTTTAAAACTGCTGGCATTGAACCACCAGCTTTTCCGACGGCGTAAGCTAAATTCATACAGGGGTATTTTTGATGATTGGGTTCTCGGAATGTTAAGGAGCCAGCTTTAACTAAATCTAAGCGTTCCCAATCGGTGTAAATACGTTCTGGATAAGATAAAGCATACAGCAGAGGTAGACGCATATCCGCCCAGCCCAACTGAGCTAAAACTGAGGTATCTTGCAGTTCAATCAGCGAATGAATAATGCTTTGGGGATGAATGACAATTTCAATATCTTTGTAATCTAATCCAAATAGAAAGTGCGCTTCAATTACTTCCAAACCTTTATTCATTAAAGTAGCCGAATCTACTGTAATTTTACGCCCCATCGACCAATTCGGATGTTTCAAAGCATCAGCAACCGTAACGTCGGCTAATTTTTCTACATCCCAATCGCGGAAAGCACCACCAGAGGCAGTAAGTATAATCTTGCGTAAACCTGCTTCTGGAATGCCTTGCAGACATTGAAAAATAGCTGAATGCTCTGAATCTGCGGGTAAAAGTTTTACTGCGTGTTTTTTAATTAACGGTAAAACTACTGGAGCGCCAGCAATTAAAGTTTCTTTATTCGCTAAAGCAATATCTTTACCCGCTTCGATAGCAGCTATGGTAGGTAGCAATCCAGCACAACCGACAATACCAGTAACTACAGTTTCAGCTTCTGCATAGCGAGCAACTTCTATAACACCATCTTCTCCCCATAGTAAAGTTGGTTGAGGCTCTACGTCTTTTATTGCTTCTTTTAGTTGTGATAATTTAGATTCATCGCAAATTGCCACTATACTCGGTTGAAACTGTCTAATCTGCGATGCTAACAATTCTACGTTGCGCCCTGCTGCTAATCCGACAATCCGAAACTGTTCGGGGTGTTGAGCAACAATATCTAAAGTTTGAGTACCAATAGAACCAGTAGAACCAATAAGGGTAATAGCTTTCACAATTTTTATTAATTATTGACAGACAACTTTACTATAGATTGTCTGGGGCTGGAAGAGTAGAGATGGGGAGATGGGGGAATGGGGGGATGGGGAGATAGGGAGATAGGGAGATGAAGAGACAAGGAGAATTTAACCTTTAACCTTTAACCTTTAACCTAATAACTCCTAGCTCCTAACTGATAATTAATAACTGCTCACTGCTCACTGATTAACGATACATTTCGCATCTAGCACTGTATATTGTTTAACTTTTGCGACGGTGCAATTTGGTAGGGTTTTTGATAAGGCTGGGACGTTTCCTTGCTGTAAACTTTGAGATATATCTTTGGTTATTTTGACTAATTTATCTTGGTTAAGATTGCTTTGATAATATTGTTTGAGTAAAGAACTGGTTTGAATATATTGGGGTGTGAAGGCTCCTGATTCTAACAGCCAAAAATCAACTTGATATTTTTGAATAAAAGCTTTTACGTCTGCTAAATTTTGGCTATATTGAGCTTGAATTAAATCTACGACTCGCTGACGAAATTTGGTATAATAACCAAAGTGATAGGGAATTGCATATTCTCTACCTATCAAAATTGAACGTTGCGAAAACGTAGGTAAATAGTTAACTTCTTCAGTTATTGAAGCAATTAAAATATCTTTTGGCTGTTGCTGAAAAAAATCATATAAAGCTGGATATTCTCCAATTTGATAACCAGTTTTGGGAAAATTTTGTATGAATAATGGATAGTAAAATAATAGCGTTACCGAAATAAAAGCTGTAAACAATAAAGTAGATAATTTTAGAAACCTGTTAGAGTATTTGTTTTGTCTGTAATTAATAGAAAAAAGAGCTTCTAAAATAGCTGTTAAAGTAATAGCTGCCGATATACAGAAAACAATTCGCAAGTTATGTTCCATATAGCGGCTGGGAAGATGAAGTCTGAATAGAAAAATATGAGCAGCCACAAACATTCCCATAGCTGCCAATAACATTTGAGGCAATATCATTATTTCTTCCGTTACCTTTCGCAGCAAAGAAAACCTGGAACGAAACCGCATTAAAATAGGTAACAGTAAACCAAAATAATAAGTTGCGGGAATAAATAAATTCTTGGGAAGAATTCCGCTACGTCCGCTCCAAAAGTAGTCAAACGTATTATCATTGAAAAAAGAGCTTCTTCCTTTGGGATAAAATTCGGTTAATTGCTTTGCTTGAGCAACACTAATTATTGGTGCGTATTCAGATGATTTTAAAGCATAGGGTAGCAACACTAAAAAAGCTACTCCTAAGCCAGCAGCACAGAAAATATAATTATGCTTTTGTTGTGAAAAGCGAATCCCATTTGAAAAATCCCACAATCGGATAACTAAAATACCCGCGCAAATAAACACATATTGGGGATAGAAAAATCCTAAAAATATAATTGTAACTAAACAAGGAAATAAAGATTTACGACACAAGTAAAATAAAAACGCTAAAAATAAAGGATATATAAATGCTCTTGGTGTAGCAGAAACTAAATCATCTTTTCTCCAAATATTTTGATTAAACATTAAAGTTGCCATAAATGCGGTAATTGGCAACGGTAAAATTTGTAAACAAAAAGCAAAACAATAGCCAGTAGCAATTAATCCCAATACTAATGGCAGTAATTTATTTAACAGTAATGGATTAATTCCTAAAACTGCAAACGCTCGATAAAAATTGGAGTATCCCACAGGGGCTACCGATTGAAAATAATCGGCAATTAAATCGTCTGGGAACAGATTTGGATCTACAAATCTCAACATCCAAAATACGTGTTGTCTTGCATCATCCTGCACTACATACTCGCTAGCGAAAGCTTGCTGCAATCCCAACATTGCATAACCAGCAGCAAATATCAGACTTAAACTAAACCAAAAAAATACTTGTTTTTGAGAAATTTTTGTATTTTTAGCCAGCAAGCTCTTATTTAGGGTTTTTATTAACATAGTTAGTAATTATATTTTTTTTACTCTCCATAAAAAAGGCTGAATTTCATCAATATTATGTTGAGCTTGGTATTTTGCTAGTAATTCATCAGAAGAACGATAAATAAAAACTTCTTCAAAAGATGCTGGTATCTGTGGAATTTTCGCCGACGATATTAACTGAAGATGAACTTTATTCTGCAATAGATGAGTTAATCCAAGTAATTCATTAGGTGGAATGTCACTAATAACCAAAGGATTTTCTGACTGATTTATAATACTAACTGCTTCGGGAGTATGGCGCGTTTTGAAAGCACCTTTATTCCACCATATAGGAACTTGAGAGCTAATTGCACTAGATAAAATACCTCCTACAATCAAAACAGCAACAATATTTCGCCATTTCTTAAATCCTTTTTTCTGATTAGATTTTTCCCTCAATTTACTAGCTAATAAATATGATACTGCAACTTGAATTCCTAATAAACAAGGCGTTGCATAGCGAGCAATAGTAGAACGGCGACCTGATAATATAATATCTGGAACTATTAAAGCTAGTCCAATTACTCCGATTAAAGTAATAATAAATATTCCAGCTTTAGGCACAGTTTTGCATAAAAAATACAAGGCATACAAGGCTAAAAATAAACTCAGATAAGTAAGCGGATTAAACAGACTACGACCTTGATTAACATCTATGAAAATGCGGCTAAGATTTAACCCCCATAAAATAGGTAAAAATCCTTTGGCAATTCTATTAACATGGTCTGTATTACTTAATAAGTTGGAAAAGTTCTCGATCGCAACTAACAGCCAAGGAAGAAAAAGTAATATACCAAGAAAACTGGCAAATATATAACTTTTCAAAGCTTTAGTTAATCGGAAATTTTCACTAACTAAAACGTATATACCATGCCCTACAAATACAAACGCAGAAAAAGGATGAGTATAAAGTCCTAAAGAAACAGTAGTACCGTAAACAATCCAAGGAAGTATTTTTTTCTTTCTAATTGCCCAAAGTAGCGCCGCACAAGAAACAAAAATACTAACAATCCATAGGCTATATTCTCGTGCTTCTTGAGCATATAAAACATGAAAAGGTGAAATAGCTATTAAGCAAACTGACACCCAAGAAACTAATTTAGAATTAAATAATTCCTGAGTTAACCAGTAAATTGCAGGAAATGCCAGCAAACTTATCAAAGCAGATAATAATCTAATATTAAATATTGAATTACCAGTAGCTTGCAACCAAAAACGCGCCATTAGATAATAAAGAGGAGAATGTTCTGGATTATGGGCTAAAGCTTTGATAGTATCGTTGAGATTTCTTGTATCGTTAGGATACTGATAAGTTTGCAGAAAGTTTTCAATACTAATAACCTCACCGTTATAAACTTCATTGGTTAATTCTGGACTTACGTATCCAGAAATGCGTACAGAAGTCATTGTTTCATCGTACCAGTAAGTTTTCTGTTCTAAGTTATAAAACCGAAAAAATATTCCGATAGCGATGATGATTGCAATAAATTTAGCAACATTGAGTTTTTGCTGCGATTTAATTGATTTATTTAATAAGGTTATATGTGTCATTGAACGGTCTTTTTATTCACTTAATTGCTGAACTTCATTTCTGAATTTAACATATATAAATTCACTTTTCCTCTGTTCCCTGTTCCCTCCTTCCTACTCCCCACTCAGCATTTTTATGTTGATAGAGTATTATGATAAATCGTATAAATAAACGAAAGCACCGGGACTTTCAAAGTAATCAATTTGTTTACCGATTTTATCTAAATAAGACTTCATCATTTCATTTTCAGCACCTACATGAGAATGAGAAAAAAGCAGCCATACTCGTTTATTTCCACGAAGCTGATTTAGGTCGTTTTCATATCTTTGACGTTCTTTATCTGATAAATCCCTGCCGTCATACTTATCTAAATCATCTACTCCAATAATATAATCTCCTTCTTGATAACCATATTTATCTGCATAATACAAAAATTGATAATGTCCTCGCTGGTAAATATATAAAATATCTGAAGGTTGCTCGCGAGATTTTACATAGTTAAGTACTAGCTTAATTTCTTCATTCCAATTTGGATTTATTAAAAGATTACTAGCTTTGGTTATTGGTTGAAAAAGTAACGATACTAAAAGTATAATTCCAACTATAACCGTGGGTTTGGAACGGGCTTTTATAATTAGGCTATGTACTCCTTCCGCAATTAATAAAATAAAAAAAGGAGCCAGAAATAAAACCAAACGACCGCGAAATGGATACTTCTGTAAATAAGCCGCAAAAAACGTCACAATTAATGGAGAAAGTATAATTAAAAGTTTTCCTTTTTGTCGATAAAATAATGATATACAGCCAATTACAAAGGCAAAAATAGCAACTCCATCCATTATTCCCCTAAAAGCTAATGGATCGTAGAAAAACTTTCCAAAGGCATCAAATAGCCAAATAAGATCAAAAGCAGAAGAAGGAAAAGCATTTTTGCTGTCCCAAGATGTCATTAAATCTTGATTCTTGTTTAAACTTTGCACGGAAACAAAATAAAATAGTACAAAGCTGATTAACCAAGTTGAGTATATTAGTAATACTCTAAATAATTTAATATTTTTATTTTTTAAAATTTTATTTTGTAAGAGATTAACTAGTAAGTAACTAGCTCCTAAACCAGCTAAAACAAAAATGGCTGGATGGGAAAACCAAATAGTTAATGCTCCTAAAACAGAGAACAATATTACTTTATTAATGCTCAGACTTTTTCTAAAAATCTCTGTTACCAGCAAGCAAGAAAATAATGTCACAGCGACATCGCTTGAATACTGTTTTAATTCAGTTGCATAATAAACTAATTCGTTTAAGCTAGCTAAAAAGGCTAAAGCTATAGGAACAGCATATCCGCGAAGAAATCGTTTTGCTAATTGATAAAATAGTAATAAAGAAATGATTCCTGAGAATAAAGGAAATAGTCTTAAAGCATATTCATTATTTCCAAAAATTTGAACTGCTAGTTTTTCAACTATCAAAAACCCAAACGGCGCTCCTTGATCGTAATCTAAAGGTTGTAATAGCTCTAAGTAGGAACGATTGACAATATTTAATGCTAATACTGCTTCATCAGCCCACAAAGAGCGGTTGTAGAGGTATTGTACAAGTCTGACTGCAATGCCAAAACAAATAATAACCCAAGACAGTTTTTGAGGAGAAAATAAATCTTTATATTTTTGATTGGGTTTACTATTTTGATGTGAGTCGATTAATATATCTTGCTGCATAATTTTGATCTGAAATCAATTTAATAATATTGGCTCTTTAGCAATTAAATAGGTAGGTAATAATTTTTTTCCTATGTTGCCCATTCCCCGTTCCCTGTTCCCTACTCCCATTTAATTTTGACTACGCATTTTTTTTATCGTAGTTAGATAATTACCTACAAAAGGAAGTCCCCCAAGGGCTGGTAGTAAATATCGGGAAGTACAAAGTAAACCTAAAGCCGCAGCAGTAGGAGCATTCAAATATGGTTTATAAAAAGCAATCAAAGCAGCATCTCTTGTACCAACTCCGGCAAAAGTCAGTGGTAGTAAACCCGCTAAGATTGCCAGAGGTGCTAATGCTAAATTTGCTAAAAAAGGAACCGTTTGTTTCAGGGCAAGGGTAAAAAACCATATTTGTAAAAGATGTCCGAACCAAATAATAACCGAAGTCAGAGTAATTTTTAAAAGATGCCGTTTGTCTCTCCAAAAATATTTATGCATTTCGCTCCAAGAATCGCGCAATTTTGCTATTTTTGACTTAATTTTCTGAGGTGCAATTCTACCTGTAAACTGAAATATCAAATTAGCAAACTGACGAGAAGCAATCAATAATAATCCAATAATTAAACCAGAGATAACGCTAGCTGTCATTATCGAAAATAGCCAATCTTTTTGAGGATAAAGCGTCAATCCAAAGGCACACCATACCAGCAGTGATAGCATATCGCAGGCTTTTTCAAATACTACTAAAGATAAAGATAGCGAACCTTCTAAATGTCCTTTTTCTTTAATAAAATAAGCTTTTACTATATCACCCATTTTTGAGGGTAATACCATATTTAATACGCTAGCTGTTAAAATCAAGCGATTTGCTTCACCGAATCCCAAACGGGTACGACTCGGAGTAAGCTGTTGCAAACGCCAAGCTGTTAACATTGTTAAGGGTACAACCATCCCCAAACTGATTGCCATCCAAAGTTTATCGCTATTTTGAAATACTTCTATTAATTTGGGAAAATCTATTTTCCAGTAAATTATTATCAAAATTGTCAGACTAACAGCGATAGAAATAAGTTTTTTCATATTTTCATATTTTTATATTTTCATAATTCGCGCTCGATTTTTAATGGTTGAGAAGGAGCGAGTTTTTTAACTTCGTCTGTTAAATGCAGCCAAGGTTGTAGTTGGCTTTTTTGAAACGTCCGACTCATCACAACATAAATAGAAGTTTGATCGCAGCCAATACCCGCAGAAATCACGTTATCCCAAGTTTTCGCTTCCAGTTTATCGACAACATACCATTTGCCGTTTTGCCATTGAAATTGACGAGTAAACCAAAATGGTGCATCGTTTTTACCAACAATTAAAACCCTTTGTAATAGCTTGCGAATTAAATCGGGAAAAAATCTTCCCACAGTTAACATCACAATTCTTAGAATCATTAAGTTAAGCGGTGTCATTTGCTTTTGTTTTGCCCACCCTAGATTTCCGCTAATAGTGATTTCGTCATCGTTAATATTTATTTTGTAAGGTGAAACTAAATGCCCTACCGCATTTTTTATTTTGCCTTTATCTTTTATCTGTAAAGAAATTTGCGTATCGGCAACGATTAATTTATTATCCCGGAATAGCTTGAAAACTCCGCCTTTATTCAAAGCTAAATATAGCTGTGTATTTTCGCGGCGATCAATCAATATTTTGGCATTCTGTAACCATACACGATTATTTTGAGATTTATTTTGAGATTTATTTTGAAATGTATCTATAGATGGTCTTTCCTCTACAAAATCTCGCCAAGTTAACAAATAATTCCATGTATGATGTCCGATAATATGGTCATCAGCATAACAGGGAGATAATCCATTTGCTAAACCTTGTAAAAAACGCTGATTAATTTCTAGCCCTTCCGGCATCCATTCCCCAACTAATTCAAAACCGTGGGGGAAAAAGTTATAAGTATTGCGGCTGGTATATTCCCCACCATAGGAACCGTCGGGATGTACAAATTCAGCAGCTAAGTTTACAGCTTTAATTAATGCTTCCTTGATACGTATATCTGGATTAAACTGATAAATTCTTGCCAAACACGAAATAGTTAAAGTATGATATCCAGGGTCGCAGCCTTCATATTCAATAAACCAACCTTCATCATTTTGCCACGATAAAACACGCTCCAAACGCTGTACTTTCGCTTTATCCCATCGAGAAGTTTTTAAAAGTTGTGATAATCTTTCCAAACATAAAACAATTAATGCTTGATGATTGGTTAATTGTCCGCTTTCATGATGCTCTGCCAACCAGTCTGCACGTTTTGTAAAAAAGTTTAAAATCGCTTGATTATCTAATTGATTATTATCTAAATTATTTGCTAATTTATTTTCTAAATCCAAAAGTATATAGCTTTCAATACAAGCCAGTAGCGAAAAAGCAGCAGCCCCCGAAGCTCGTTCAAAAGGAAAATAATCATCGCAAGAACCATCTTGATGAGCGCTGCGAGCCGCATAAAAAATTCCCGCTTCCACCCAATCCTTAACAACAGGCTGACGATAAAACGGATTATTCGGCACATCAGTATCGTAAATTAAAGCCAAAGGATAGACAAATTCCTGCGCCATCCCACTAGGGAAATCAATGATTTTATAATGCCAAAAATTACGGTCAAAACAGCCATAAGTAGGGCTGTGGGGGTTGCGATCTAGTAAAGTTAGAATCTTCGGGATTTGAGCTAACGCTTCAATTGCAAATAAATCTTTGTTGGGCATTGGGGATTGACGGAGATGGGGAGATGGGGGGAGATGGGGAGATGGGGAGACAAGGGGACAAGGGGACAAGGGGACAAGGGGAAATTTAAACTTTCTAACTTCTCACTCCCAACTAACTTCTTCAATCCAAAATCTAAAATCTAAAATCCAAAATCCCATAGCTCCTAACTCCTAACTCCTAACTTATTTTCTTGATCCATTTCTTGACGACGCATTCGTAATTGGTTGTCTTCAAGTAATTGACGATTTGCTGCCATTAAATCTGCTACTAAACCGAACATCCATAGTTGAAAACCAATTAATATTAATATTGCAGCAAGAATCAAGCTGGGGATGCGAGTGCGTTCGGTTCCTATGAAGAAAAATATTAACCAGCGTATGCCCAAGCATACTCCTATACTGAATGGAACACTGCCTAAAGTAAAGAAAAAACGCAGCGGTTTGTATAGCATGAAGATACGAAGGATTGTAAAGAGCGATCGCACGACATAGGAAAGGTTGCTTTTTACTAAACGTGATGGACGAACTACAAAATTTGTTCTGATAGGTACGGAAGTTATCTTCATACCTTTTTGTCCTGCTTGAATAATTGTTTCTAATGTATATGTATATTTATTAAACACATTAAATCTCAAAGCAGCTTCGCGGTTAAAGGCACGGAAGCCGCTTGGAGCATCGGGAATGTTAGTGTTGCTGGCACGACGAACTACCCAACTACCAAATTTTTGTAGCATCTTTTTGGTCAAAGAAAAATGCTTTGTCTTCCAAATTGGTCTGGCACCAACTACAATATCTGCTTGTCTATAAAGAATTGGTTCTATAAGTTTAGAAATATCATCTGCACAATATTGATTATCAGCATCAGTATTAACTATAATGTCTGCTCCTGCTTTTAAAGAGGCTTCTAAACCTGCCATGAAAGCTTTTGCAAGACCCTGATTGTGTGGCAAGCTAACAATATGCTCTACACCGAAGGCTTTGGCAACTTCTACAGTTCTATCTTTACTACCATCATCAATTACTAAAAATTCTATAGAGTCAACGCCATATATTTGCTTTGGTAACTCTGAAAGTGTAGTTCCTAAAGTCGCTTCCTCGTTATAACAAGGAATTTGAATAATCAATTTTGTCATAGATTGGTTTTACTTAATATTTTATTTATTTTTATAAACGTCTAGTTTTAGAAACTGTTCCTTTAGTTTTGAATTCTGAGAACTTAGTTGTGCAAATTGGTTCTTAGTATTAAGCATGAAGTATAAAAGTTTGATTATATGCTCTTGGTTTTTCCTCATGTCTTACACCATCGTCATAATCGCTCGATTTTCCGCCTTTAAATCAATTTCAAGGCTGATATACAAAGTACGTTGAAACGCACTAAAATCCTTGCTCAGTCTGATTTATCAGACTTTATATATGAGCCTGGGAATTTATTCCAAGGCGGTTGTTGAGTTGAAAGTGCAAAATGTGAATTTTTACTTACTAGTGGCTAATCAAACCCTCTTTATCGCGGATTTTACCATAAGTAAGCTCTTAGCGTTTCCCATTTGCTAATTTATATTACTATGTATCCTCGAATACTTGAGGTTTTGCTATCACCTAAAAAAACTGTATAGTTATTTAAACTAATTTATTCGATAAATTTGTCAAAAATAAAAATTGACATTTATCAAAACTGCTCGTAAATATATAAATCGGTGGAGCAAAAAAATTAGTGATATTCAATACTCCTTCTTTATGACGCAAGTTGAGTTATTTAGAAAAAAGCAGAAAGATTCAAAAATAAACGAATTATTATTTCCGGCGGCAATGTGGTTTAGCAGTCGCTTGTTAATTTGGATTGCCATGTTAGGGATTGCACCTTTATTACAAGCACCTTCTGGAGGAGTTGAAGCTACGTTTAGCTTGGATGTATTTCATGCTTGGGATAGTAAAGAGTATCAAAAAATAGTTAGCAGTGGATATGAGTTTATTAATGATGGGAAAATGCATAATGTGGCTTTTTTCCCCTTGTTTCCATTAATTGTCAAGCTGTTGATGAATTTAGGGTTTTCTTTTAAAATTGCTGGATTGCTGGTAAATAATTTAGCATTTTTATGCGCAATTTACTGCGTATATTTTTGGGTTAAATCCTACCGCAGTGAGAGTGAAGCGCGATGGGTTACTGCTGTATTAGCTTGGTGTCCGCCGTCAATGTTTGCAGGAGTTATTTATACCGAAGGTTTATATTTATTTCTCAGTGCTGCTGCGATGCAGGCTTTTGACAAAAGTCGATATGGTTTGACTGCTTTGTTCGGCGCATTGGCAACTGCAACCCGCCCTACAGGTTTAGCATTGATTCCGGCTTTGATAATTGCATCTTGGAAGCAGCGCAAACCACCTGTTGCTTATATTGCTGGTTTAGCTACGGCAGCGGGAGTGCTTTTATTTAGTCTGTATTGTGCGGTTACATTTAACGAACCATTAGCCTTTGTTGAAGCACAGAAAGGATGGCGTGAATCTTTAGGGTTTGATTGGCAAAGTTGGTGGAAAATGCTGATGCAAATAACCATCGGGACTGAAAATTGGAAAAATGGAGGGATAAAAGATCCCGTACAGCCGTTATTATTTGGCTTAATTGTCGCCGTTGGTTACTTGTTGTGGCGTTTTCGTAAAAAGCTCGGTGAAGCCAAAGTAGACTATGGTTTTGCGGCTTTAATTTTAATTTGGTGGCTAGTAGCTGGAGACCCTTTAATTAACACTGTATCAGTTATAGGAAGCGCTTACTTAATATGGAAACTACGTAACGAATTGAGTCCCGTAACTGCAACTTATGGTTTATGTGGTTTGGCATTAGTTTTAGCTTCCGGAGGAACTTGGTCGCTAAGTCGTATAGTTTACGGTATTGTGTCGATTAGCATCGCCTTCGGTGTATTCCTATCCCGTTATCCGCGCTGGGGATATTTAACAATGGGCTTCTTCGCGATTTTACTCACAACTTTTTCGATCAGATTTGCCCAAGAATTATGGGTAGGGTAGGGAGATGAGGGGAAGATGGGGAGACAAGGGGAAATAAGGAGGAGTTAACCTTTAACCTTTGACCTCTAACCTTTAACCTTTTTTAATAAACTCTGGTGAAAACAAAAATTATTAATCTAAGTACTGTTGCGGCAGTATTACTGTTTGTTTGTAGCGGTTTGCGACACGCTTTATTTCAATCGGGGGCTTTTGATTTAGGAATTTACGATCAAGTTGTTTACCTGATGAGTCAAGGAGAAGCGCCTATTTCTTCGATTTTGGGTTTTCATCACATGGGTAATCATGCGGCTTGGGCAGTTTATCCTCTGGCTTTACTTTACAAAATTTATCCTAGTGCTTACTGGCTGTTAGGGGTGCAGGCTGTTTCTTTAGCTTTGGGTGCGATTCCTACTTATTATCTTGCCAAACAAGCTGAACTCAAAGAAAATCAAGCTGTAACAATGTCGGCAGTTTATTTGCTTTACCCGCTGATTTTTAACGTTAATTTGTTTGAATTTCACCCGGAAGTGATGGCTATTCCGGTATTTTTAGGAGTAGTTTTAGCAGCGCGATTTAATAAAATTATTTGGTTTTGTGCGGGAACTATTTTTATTTTGGGTTGCAAAGCTGTTTTATCTCTAACGGTAGCAGCGATGGGTTTTTGGCTATTGATATTTGAAAAACGGCGCGTATATGGTGCATTTGCTTTGATTGCTGGATGTTCGTGGTTTTTGATTGCAAGTCAATTAATTATTCCCAGTTTTAGTAACAGTGAAGCGGCGGCAGTTGAACGTTATAGCTATCTAGGTGATTCTGTTTTTGATATTATCGCTAATTTATTTCTAAAACCAGGATTGATATTAGGTAAAGTTTTTTCTCCAGATACTTTTGGGTATTTAGCATTATTGATCGCACCTGTAATTTGGGGACTGACACCAAAGCATATAGCACCTTTAATAAGTGTTATTCCGACATTACTAATAAATATTCTTTCCCAAAAACCAGAGCAACGGGATTTAATTCACCAGTATTCTTTACCTATTTTACCGTTTCTAATTTTGGCGGTAATTTCCAGTCTTGCTGCTAACAAATCGTGGCTGCGGAACCCTAAAATAATTATTATATGGGCGTTAGTGGCTTTTTTAGCATTAGGTAAATATGGCTTTTTTTGGTCGCGCTATCTCAGAAGTATCGATAATTGGCAAGCAACACGAGAAGCTATAGCCTTAGTTGGAACCAAAGAAGCTGTTTTAACTACCCACAGCATTTACCCTCATTTAAGTCATCGTTCAAAAATTCAATTTGTAGATGATTTGAGTGGTGGAGTTCCAGACTTAAATCAATTCAAATATATCTTGTTAAACGTGCGTCATCCTGATGGTAGTAGAAATCCGGAGTTTGCCGCTAATTTAGTAAATCAACTTAAAGATAATCAATTATTTGAGCTAGTTAAACAACAGGATGAGGTTTATTTATTTATTAAAAAATATGTTTAATTTCGCTTTTACCGTATGCCGTACATAGTATGCTGATTAAATATTTTTAAAAGAGAAAACGGGGAAAGGGGAATAGGCAACAGTGAGGATTCTTTAGTAGTTAGTATGCTAATTTTGTGTTAAAAAAAATTATTACGATTATTCACAGTTTCTTGTCTTTCTTCCCCGTTCCCTACTCCCTGTTCCCTACTCCCCAATTCCTATAAACAATAACTTATGGAAAAAGATTTTTACCTACAATACGCATCTGTAGAAGATAAACATTGGTGGTTTGTAGCCCGTCGTCAAATATTACAACAGGTAATTTCTAGATTAAATTTACCAAAAAATGCTCAAATCTTAGAAGCAGGTTGCGGCACGGGTGGTAACTTACAAATGTTATCTAGTTACGGTGAAGTTTCGGCAATGGAATTAGATCAAATTGCTTGTGAGCTTGCCAATCAACGACAAGTAACTAAGGTAAAACGAGGTAGTCTACCCGATAATATACCTTTTAGTTCGGATTATGACTTAATTTTGATACTGGATGTCATAGAACATCTTGATGATGATTTATCAGCATTAAAAGCCTTGTATTATAAACTAAAGCCTGGAGGTTATTTATTAGTAACAGTTCCAGCCTATATGTTTTTATGGAGCGAACATGATGATATCAACCATCATAAGCGCCGCTATCGATTAAAAGCCTTGAAACAGGTGGTAAAAAAAGCAGGCTATGAGGTAAGTTACGGTAGCTATTTTAATACTTTTTTATTTCCCCTGGTTGTAATAGTGCGTATTTTAGCAAAACTGTTACCAAAACAGAACACAAATCAAATTAGTAGCGATTTAGTAGTACCATCAAAACCAGTTAATCAAATTTTAAAATGGTTATTTGCCAGCGAACGTTATTTGATCGATAAATTTACTCTACCTTTTGGCGTATCAGTTTTACTCTTAGCAAAAAAACAGAATAGTTAATTAAGGGAACAGGTAATGGTGAATAGAGAATAGGGCATTGGGCATTGGAAGAGAGGGGAGAGGGGGAGAGAGCGTAGATAATTATTTTAACTGCTAACTGATGACTGCTCACTGTTCACTGTTCACTGATAACTGCTAACTGACTCAAAATGACTCAACCAACAGTTTCTATAATTATCCCAATTTATAACGAGGAAGAAAACATTCCCGAACTTTATCATCGTTTGCAAGGTGTTATCGAGCAGCTAGATGGTGAAGCAGAATTAATTTTTATTGATGATGGTAGCCGGGATAATTCTTTAAATTTAATGCGTGGAATATACGAGCGCGATTATCGTTTTAAATACATCAGTTTGGCTCGTAATTTTGGTCATCAAATAGCTGTAACGGCTGGCTTAAATAATGTTAAAGGTGAAGCAGTAGTTGTAATGGATGCGGATTTACAAGATCCACCAGAACTAGTTTTACCAATGATTGAAAAATGGCGGCAAGGCTATCAAGTAGTTTACGCCCAACGTCTTTCTCGTAAAAAAGAAAGTGCATTAAAACGATTTACAGCTTATGCTTTTTATCGTATTTTAAGACGTTTAGCTGATGTAAATATCCCTTCAGATACTGGGGATTTCTGCTTGATGGATAGAGAGATAGTTGATATTTTAAATGCTATGCCCGAACGCAATCGTTATATACGCGGCTTGCGTGCTTGGGTTGGTTTTCGCCAAACAGCAATACCATTTGAAAGAGATCCGCGTTTCGCTGGCAAAGTAAAATATTCTTTTGCTAAATCTTGGGCATTAGCTATCAATGGGATTATTTCTTTTTCAAGAGTTCCTTTGAAGCTGGCCACTTATTTAGGAATGCTTTCAGCAGCAGCAGCCTTATTAATGATATTGTTGGTTTTATATTGGCGTTTATTTGACCCTGCTTCTCCTTTAATTGGCTACACTTTGATTACAATTGCACTGTTTTTTTTGGGTTCTGTACAGTTATTTTGTATCGGTATTTTAGGCGAATATATTGGTCGTATTTACGAAGAAGTCAAAGGAAGACCAATTTATACCGTCAAAGAAATGAGAGGAGTTAGGAGTAAAGAAAGAGTTAGCAGTTAGCAGTTAGCAGTCATCAGTTATCAGTTAGGAATTAGGAGTTAACAACCAACAACTAACAACCAACAACTAACAACTAAAATTCCTATGTCTTGGCAAGAATTTTGTTTGCTGCTTTTGTCGGTTTCTGCAAGCGTAACGGGACAATTATTTTTAAAAATAGGTGCGGGAAAATTAGGTAGAGTTGATGCAACAAATGCTCTACAGCAAATTTTGGGCATTATTACAACTTCGGAATTATTGATGGGGTTAGCTTGTTATGGTGTCGGTGCTGTTGTTTATATTCTTCTACTAACTAGAGTTAATTTAAGTGTAGCAGGGCCGTCAGCTTCCTTAGTTTACGTTTTTTCGGTGTTGCTAGGCTATTTCGTTTTTAAAGAATCTATTCCTTTGATGCGTCTTGCAGGTTTGAGTTTGATTGTTTGTGGAGTTATTTTAGTCGTTTGGCAAAAGTGAGAAGAATTAGGGAGTTGGTAATTAGGAACAGGAATTTAGAGGATGTTTGGGAAGTCATAAATAAGACTTTAGACTTTTAAGATCCCCCTAAATCACCCTTAAAAAAGGGGGACTTTAACCCCCATTTTCAAGGGGGGGAAGGGGGGATCGAAGCAATAATGAGTTCTATATCGATACTTTTCAAACAACCTCTTAGAAAAATAAACTAAGTTTCTAGTTTTTAAGCAGATGATAATTTAAAATACTCGAAACCTGAAATATGAAATTTATAAAATCTAAAATCTAAAAGACACGCATCCGTTGTTAAAATCTAAAACCAAAATCGAATGACTCAATCTAAAAATATTTTAGATAACGGTTTCTTTTTTGCTACAGCTATGTGGCTTTTTAGCCGAGTAGTAATTATTGTAGCAATGTTATTAATTGCACCTTCACTTCCCATCGCCGAAAATGCTCAAGCTCCTACTTTTGGTTGGGATGCTTTCTATGCATGGGATAGCATCTGGTATCACCGAATTGTTGTTGTTGGTTACGAATTTATCAATGATGGCAAACAATATTCTGTAGCTTTTTTTCCACTTTTACCAATACTCACTCGTGTAATTATGTACTTCGGCTTGCCTTTTCAAGTGGCAGCCACTTTATTAAATAATGCCGCGTTTTTAGGTGCTTTAATTGTCTTTTATTCTTGGGTAAAAGAAACTCATGGTACAAGTGCTGCTCGCTGGAGTACTGCTGTTTTAGCTTGGTGTCCTTATTCTCTCTACGGAAGTGTTATTTATACTGAAGGATTATTCTTATTATTTAGTACTGCTGCTTTACGGGCTTTCGATAAAAAACAACATTTATGGGCGGCAATTTGGGGAATTTTATCTACAGCAACCAGAATCACTGGAGTTATGTTAATTCCAGCTTTTTTATTTGTTACTTGGAAACAGGGTAGAAATGTAAAAGCTTATCTTGCTAGTTTCGCCGTCGGCGTTGGTGCTTTTCTTTTTAGTTTGTATTGTCTAATTAAATTTGGTGACGCTTTAGCATTTGTCCACGTACAAAAAGGTTGGCGAGATTCCACGGGATTTGCTTGGCAAGGTTGGTGGAATATGAGTACGCAAATTGTTCTAAGTTCTCCGTTATTATTTGGATTAATTGTTGTCAGTGGTTTTTTGCTATGGCGCTTTCGTCAACAATTATCTGATATTAAGTTACGCAGTCTATTTTATTTTTTATGGTTGTTGTTATGGTTGGGTATAGGTGAACCATTATGGTTAACAGCAGGAAATCCATTCGGAAAAATTCTTTTAGTTAAGATAGTTATTGTCTTTGGCGGACTTTATTTATTATGGTATTGGCGAGCCAAAATTCCTTTAACTGCTGCGGTTTACGGTTTCTTTTCATACGCTTTAATACTTAATACCGGACTTACCGCTTCTGTGGAGCGCTATGCTTATGGAATTATCTCTTTGTCCTTTGCGTTAGGGTTGTTACTTAATCGCGATCGCAGTTGGGGATATGCTATTTTGGGTTTTTTCGCAGTCATATTAGCTAGTTTAGCCGTACAGTTTGCCCACAATCAGTGGGTTGCGTGAAAAATCCGATTATAAATAAAAATTTAATTCGCTTATCAAAAGCGATGTTTTGTTATATAATATTCGATGTGTAGGTGTATAGCAGGTTACTAACCATACGGATATAGCTCTAATTTACTCAAAAGCAGACGCATCCAGATTAGTATCTAAGTCAAAGTAAAACTAGGGCATAGCTGTCGTTTTGGCTTTAATGAGTGTCATCTTGATATTTAATAAACGTGCTTTAATACACGTCACACTGTGGTAACAGTAATTAAATTAACTAAGTAAATAAAATCCTGTTATTAGAAGTTATATATCTATCAAAAATTCTTGTATCGTAACAATTTGCGATCGCATTAAATTCTTCTGATAAATAAAATTATATATGTACTTTCTATTACAAGAATACTGACTTGAAAATGCTTAAATAAGCTTATATTAAACCGCAATTCTATAAAGATATCTTTCGATATTGATAATTTCAGTGTTTTTACTGTCTGCATTTACATATGTATTTGTCATTATTTATATGTTACATTTCCGAGTTTATATAACTAATTGTAAATGTATAAAATAATTGCTTATTATCTTTCGATATCGGTAGATAATTAATCGGTTAAATACATATAGACACAGGCAACAATAGTACTTATGTATTTTATATAATCGCTGCAAATAATAACAGCTTTAAACATGAATAGCTTTGCGAGCATCTAGATTGGACTAATTGCTATCTTTTAACTAGATGAAACCAAATTATATTGCATAGCGTCTTGTGAGAATGGTGAGTTTACAAAGTAAGTATTATCTGGTGAAAATTTTAACCTTATTTTGAATGGACAAATTATTCCTAAAGGGTAAAATGAACCAGAGTAATAGTGAAAATTATACTTAATGTGTAGCGCATTTGCTTATTGATAGCTGTAAAAAATTTTCGTTAATTAAATCTTAAATTTAGATTTGAGTTAGCAAAATCCATCTGCCTCTAAAGGCAAATTTTTGTTAACAATAAGCTTAATTTTTCAGGATTATTAGAGAACGATCGGGTAACAAGGAAATAGAGGAATTGTGTTATAACTTACCGTCATATCCGTGAATGACGGTTTGGTCATGAAGGAGCCGTGTCTGGTGGAAAATAAGAAGTCGTTAGGTTTACCTCAAGGAATATTGATCGCCCTTACCGCCTTATGTGGTAGTTTTGCGCTTGGATTTATGCTGCCTATTAATCGGAATGCTACCAGTGCAACTAGCAGGCAGCAAATAAAAAGTGAAAACATCAAAGCCATATCTGGTTCGCTATCTCGAATCGAAGATTTTCAAGGTGCTATGCTTGCTACTTGGCGACAGGAAGCGATATCTAAAGGTGTCCTTGATACAGTGCCAAAAAGTTTTCGTGGCAAAATAATCAAGCAAGCAAAACTTGCTCCAAACGATAAATTAATTGCACTTACCTTTGATGATGGCCCTTGGCCGAAATATACTGCTCAGATATTGGAAATATTGAAAAAAAATAAGATCAAGGCAACGTTTTTTGTTGTTGGAAAAGTATTAAATGAATATCCTGATTTAGGAAAGCGAATAGTAGGTGAAGGTCACACTATCGGCAATCATACTTGGCATCATTGGTACCATTATTTCAACAAACAAGCCGCAGCTTTAGAAATAGATCGCACCTCAGACCTGATTTATAAAACCACGGGTACTAAAACTACTTTATTTCGTCCCCCCGGTGGAATGTTGCACAATGGTTTAGCTGCCTATGCAAAAAGTAAAGATTACACGGTAGTCATGTGGTCTGCTGATTCTATGGATTATGCTCGTCCTTCCGCTCCTACATTAGTAAATAGAGTCATTAAACAGTCAAGCCCTGGTGGTATCGTGCTGTTGCATGATGGTGGTGGCCCTCGTAAGAATACTGTTGCTGCTTTACCAACGATGATAAGCAAATTGAAAAAACAAGGTTATCGTTTTGTGACTATTCCAGAATTGCTAGAGCATGAAGAGAAGCAGAAAAACACTGTAACGGCGCAAAATAATAAATAGTTGTAAGTTGTAAGTTGTTAGTGGTTAGTGGTTAGTTGCTGGTTATCTGGTTGCTTAACTAAATAAAATCCCTATTAATTGATTTTCAAATCTAAAATTGAGTTTTCATGGCTAATAAATGAAAGGGTACGGCAATATTCGCCGTACCCTTACTAATTTGGATTTAAAACCTTTTTATCAACTACATTAATTGTGATGGGTAAAAAGGTTCGTAGTAGCGCTGTCTTCGCCTCCGGATTCCGGAATATCATGCGTTCGCCGTCAGCCGTGCCCTAGGCTAGACAGCGCTACTACAAACCACTAAGAAACCTTACTCAACTGCTTTTCTCCTTCTGAGGCTTGAGCAGAATCAGCTTCAGAAGGAGGTACTACTTGCCAGAATTTTGGTAGGAATTCTTGCCAGTTATCCAAAATCATTTTCGCTTTGGCCGATTCGGTACGTTCAAAATGAGCGGTTATCAAATCTTTAAGCTGCTTTTCTCCTGCGTCTGTGACTACTCGCTGAATATTAACGATTTCCGGATTAATTAGTTCGGGGAAATTACCTTGTTCATCTAGGAAATATCCCAACCCACCAGTCATTCCAGCGCCAACGTTACGTCCAACTTGACCTAAGACTA